>JAFDFW010000682.1 GCA_019309605.1 Deltaproteobacteria bacterium
CTAGATCTCCCTTCAGGTTCACCAGCTCGAATAGCTGGTAGCCAGCGAAGGTCATCATGATCCCGAAGAGCAAGAGGAGCTCGCCGTGGCCGCTACGCTCCATGAGCCATTTCATCAGATAGCGCCCGGGAATGAGCGCCAGCAAGGCGATGGCCCACGGCGATGGCATCTCTCCTTTGGAAGCGGCCAGGAAGATCACCGCAACGACATCCTGCACGATCAAGATGCCGATGGCGGTTCGTGCGTGGAGTGAGGGGGACTGCCCCAGCCCCTCGAACACTTTGACTGCGAACACCGTGCTCGAGAAGCTCAGAGCGAAGGCGATGAGCGCGGCCGTCGCCAAATCGAGGCTCCCGAAGATCCCGAAAGGGACCGCAAGAAGGAGCAGCCCGAAGAGCACTACGGTGAGCGCCATGTGCACGGTAGCACCCATCCAAACGGCGGGCTGCAGCAACGTGCGGACCTGCAGCTTGAGACCGATCGTGAAGAGCAGCACCGTGACGCCGAGGTCAGCTGCCCCTTCGAGTTGGGGGCTCGACACGTAGCCCGCCAGGTTGAGGCCGAAGCCAGCCAGCAGAAACCCCACCAGCGGCGGCAGGCCCACGAACCGGACGCCGAGCCCGAGAACGAAGGCGGCGGTGAGCATGATCGGGAACTGGTCCAAGGGCTTCTCCTCTCGTGATTTCGATACGCGACGACCTTATACCCCGTAGAGTCGATGCTGCGCATCGCCCGCGGGGCTGCGCCCCCCTGTGACCACGGGTTATTGGCGGCAGTGCCCGGTCGCTGCCCCTGTCCTACACTACCGCGTGCTCTACTTCGCCTACGGCTCCAATCTTGACGAGGAGAACTGGGCCCTCTGGTGCAACAAGAAGGGTTACGACCCATCATCGATCGAAGCCCTCGGCCCAGCATGGCTCCCCGATCACGAGCTCGTCTTCCGTTATCAATCCCGTCTTCGAAAGGGCGGCGCGCTCGACGTCCATCCACGTCACGGCACCGCAATTCCCGGGGCGCTATTCCGGGTGCACGATTGGGAAGGCCTCGACGCGAAAGAGGGCCTGTCCGGCGGCTACTACCGACGCATCTCGGTCACGGCTTTGACCGACGACGGGCGAGCCCATTCGGCGACGACCTATTGCGTTTGCGATGAGCGCGTTCGCGATTTCGTGGCGCCTGGGCCGGAGTATCGGCAGATCGTGACGTCGCGTTTCGGGCACGGCCATGATGGGTTTCTCGCTGCGGCGAACGGTGTGCCCGCTCCGCCGTGCACAACTGCGATTTTTGCGTACGGCACCTTGATGAGCGGGGAGCGCAGCCACGACATGCTCGCGCCTCGGGTGCGTCGCTCACATGGCTCGGCCCACGTCGTCGGCGCATCGTTGATCCACATCGATTGGTACCCAGGCCTGGTCCTCGGTGATGGAGGCTCGGTGCATGGCGAGCTCTATGAGATCGAGGACGTCGCCGCGACCCTCGAAGAGTTCGATTCCTATGAAGATTTCTCGGGCTACGACAGTGAGGGTTCCCTCTACCGTCGATCCCTGGTTAGCGCCGTCACTGCAGGCGGATCCATGCTCGCCTGGACATACATCTATTTGGGTGATCCCGACCCGTTTCCGGTGATTCCATCGGGACGTTGGACGGGTGCTTGACGGCCACGCTGCAGGTCGTAAAATAAAGGTTCAGATGAAGATTCACAGCGACATCCTGCGTAACTACTTTTTTTGGTACACCGACTGAGGTGGCCTGCGCGTTTTGTCGCTCAAAGGCCGCCTCTCAGGGCGGCCTTCTTGGTTTAAAAATCTGAGGTCGTCGTGAGAGGGGCTGGGAGCCCCGACGATGGCACGGACAGAAACAAACCAAGTTCAAAACAGGCACTCGCGTGTTCAGGCGCGACCGAGGAAGGCCACCGTCGTACATGACGGCTCCGCGTTCCAGCTCGCCGCAGACTTGCGCCGTTACGGGTTCGAGGTGGCCGAGGGCCCACTGCTCTCGTCCTCGGCTTCGCACGACGATCCGGGAAGCCTCGCGGTTATCGCGACGCGGCCTGGCGGCACCCGAGACGAGCGCTTGCGCGAGTGGACGCATCAACTGTGCTGGAAAGGCGCAACACTGCTCGCAGTGGGCGCCGCGATCGGCCCGGTTGCCGAATTCTTCGGAGCTCCCCGCACCGCTCTCGCGGATCAACGCATCAGCGGCCGCTTGGCCAACGTCGACTCCGCCTGCCAGGGCCTGTTCTCCGGCTTACCGGCAGAGTTCCGCATCGCGCTCCCCGCGGGAGACCGGTTTCCGACTTCCGAGCTGAGCACCGAGTTCGGCGCAACAGCCTGGAGCCGAGACGGCGAGCTCATCGGCGCGTCCCACGTTTTCCGCCCGGTGCACTTGCTGCATGCGGGGGTGTTGGAGAGCGGAGAGGTGCGACCAGTGGTCTTGAAGAATCTGCTGCGGTTGCTGCGGGACAGGGGGGGGAGGGCCTTCTAGCAGCGACAGCCACAGTGACAGCGCCAGTGACAGCGTCAGCGTCAGTGTCAGTGTCAGTGTCAGTGTCAGTGTCAGTGTCAGTGTCAGTGTCGGTGTCGGTGTCGGTGTCGGTGTCAGCGTCAGCGTCGGTGCCAGCGTCATTGTCCGTGTGACGCGACTTGGTCATCGTGATCTCCTTTTTTCGCGTGTGAGTGGGGGCGGGCTGGCGCCCTTTCGGGGAACCCCACTCACTCGCGAAAAAAGGAGATCACTCATGGGACTCATCATTCAACAACGGGCGCTTCAGGCAGCAGGTGGCTTACGGCAAGTTCTTCCGGTCGTGCGGAAGCGCGATAGGTCGCTCTTCGACCAGATTCACAGGGCCATGAATAGCGTCGTGCTCAACATCGCAGAGGCCGATGGAAATGACGCCGGGACGGCGAGGGCGCGATTTGCATCAGCCTGCGGCTCGGCCAAGGAGGTGCGCGCCGGGCTTCAACTCGCAGTGGCCTACGGGTACGTACCGACCACGAAGGTCAAAGTGGTGGACATCGCGCTCGATGAAGTCTGCGCGATGTCCTGGAGGCTCTCGGGCCGTTAGAGCCTACGGCCCAAGCACCATGTGATGGCGCACACTTCGTCGAGCCTCTCGTCGAGGTGGGTCGTCGTGTGGGTCTCGATGTAGCCCCAGTCCGTTGCGACGTTCAGGGCGGCCCGGACTTCTTTGGCAGACCCGCATGCCGTGGAGAATCTAGCCCGTGCATTCCCCGCATCATTCCCGCGTGCTTCCGCGATGTTCAACACTACACTCTGCGCAGCTCGCTTCAGTTGATCGGCCAGCGACTTATCGCACTCTCGAATGGTGTGAAGAAGGGGTGCCAGGTCTCGCACGACCCGTCGTGCTCTGTCGTAGACGTTTGATTTTTCCATGAGCGACTCCTTG
>JAFDFW010000104.1 GCA_019309605.1 Deltaproteobacteria bacterium
CAATTTGCCTCCGGTGAGCCCTAGATCAAGTCTAATTTGAGGTCCACTGCTCTGCGGACGCTGGACATCTTGGGGCAGCTCGCGCGGTCGAGTGGTTCGAATGACCGGCTTGAAGCGGACCTCGGCCTCGACGACGCCGGCGATCGCGAAGCTCAAGAACGCGCCGACGCTCACCCAGTTGCCGATGCGAAGGGCCTTTTCCACTCGTGTTGCACGCTCGATCTCGCTCGGCGCCGGATTCTCGTCGCGCAGAGAATTGTGACCGATGAAGGTCGCGATGGACGCGGCCATGAATGCGCTTTCGGTCACGGCGAACATGATGCCCAGCTTGCGATCTTCGTTTTGGAACTGGCCGATGCCCCAGGGGAGCGCGGCGATCCAACGGAGTTCACTTTCTCCACGGTCTCGGCAGCGGCCAGCTCTTCGAGCATCTGGATGCGCTGCTGCTGACGGATCAGCTCCTCAACCTCATCGGATCGCTCCCGCTTTCGGCGGGCCGCCTCGAGGGCATCTTTGCGTGCGCGCTCCGCGGAAACCTCTCTTTTGACCTCTTGAAAGGTCTGCACGACTGCCTCTGGAAATGCGACCGGGTCGATGTCGTAGTCCGGGTCCTCCTCGAGCAGCGATCGAAATTGCTCACGGGCGGCCTCGCTCTTGCCGAGGAAAAGGTAAACGACCGAGTTGGCAGCGCGGGGAACGACCCCGCCGACGAGCGACTCCAGACCCCGGGCGGCCTTGGCGTAGTTTCGCCTGTCATAGTTGCGCCGGGCCGACTCGAAATCCGATAGCTCGTCGGCTGCGACCGGCAGCGCAAACGCAGCCATCAGCACGAACACCAAGCCGGAAAGTGCGGTGCGCCGCATCACTCTAGGCGGGTTCTACGGGGTTTCCACTCCCCTCTCAAGCGCGAAGGAGTGCTCGGTCAAATCGCCTCCGGCGCGAAGCCGCACCACGCTCTTGTGATCTCGATAGCCCGGAGCACTGATCTGGACCTCAGCCGAGGCCTGCAGGGAGCTCATGGGGATCTGGAGGATCTCCCGGATTCGACCCGTCACGCGACGATTACCAGGAAGCGTGATCCGGACGGTTGCGCCGGCGGGCGTGGGGCCCTTGAGATAGAGCCTCGCGGGCCGATAGCGGAGCTTCACCGATAGCTCGAAGTCGCGAGCGCCGGGTGGAATCCGTCTGCGCACGACCCGCTCTTCACAACAATCCTCGGCGCCGACGAAACGAAACGAGTGGCTGCCGACTTGGACCCGGACACGCTGAAAGCCGGGCCCGTAGGGTTTGAGCGGGCTGCCGTCTACGCTGATCGACACGTTTGGGGGGGTGGGTTTGAAGGCCACCCAACGCCGGCCGTCGGGCACTGCTTCTGTGCGGGTGTCCCCTTCGGCCGTGGCTTCTTCAGTGGCTTCTGGTTCGGTCGGCAGCTCGGCGGGCATTTGGGGCGGCCCGTCGGTGCCCGATGTTTCGCCGGGCGGGTCCCCCGTCTCTAGCGTCGGGGTCTCGACTTCGGCTCGAAGCCAAGCAGCGTAACCGGCTCCCGCCATCGCCACCGCAAGCGTAGATGCGACCACGGCGATCAACCTGTTCCGGCGACGGCGGCGACCGAGGGAGCCCAACAGCTTGAGCGCGCGCTCATTGCCGTCGTCGAGTGCGAGTGCGCGGCTCAATGCAGCCTGCGCTTTCGGCACATCGCCTGCTTTGGCTGCCGTCGCACCGATCGCGAGAAGCATTTCAAGCGACTGATGGTGCACCTCCCTGGACACCTCCTCGGGGTCGGCCAGGTAGCGCGCAAGCATCTCATTGGGGTCGTCGATGCCCATCTCGACGAGGAAAGCGCGCAGCTCCTCGGCCATCTCCGCGGCGCTTTGAAACCGATCGACCGGCGCGCGGGCGAGCGCCTTGTTCATGATTCCCGCGAGCTCTTCGCCGACCACGGGGCGCAAGCGAAGCGGGTCCGGGTACTCGCCTCCGAGGAGAAGCTTCAGCAGGTGGTGGGGATTGCGGCCGACGAAAGGCAGGCGACCCGTCGCGCAAAAGTACAGCACCGTCCCCAGCGAAAAGACGTCGCTTCGTGCGTCGCAGGTTCCCCCCTCGACTTGCTCCGGGGCCATGTGACCGGGGGAACCGAGGATCTGGCCGGTCGCGGTGAACGTGTGGGTATCGACCATGTGCGCGATGCCGAAGTCGGTGAGCTTCACACAGCGGTCTTCGTGAATGAGGACGTTCTCCGGCTTCACGTCACGGTGAATGATGCCCTTCGCATGGGCCTCGCTGAGCGCGTCGGCGAGCTGAAGCGCAATGCAGACCGCGACCTCGGGAGGCACTTCTTTGTGCTTCAGAACGAAGTCCTTCAGCGTGGGGCCGGTGAGAAGCTCGGCCGCGATGTACGTCTCATCCGACGCCTCCCCGCTGTAGTCGTAGATCTCGAGAATGTGGGGATGCCGCAGCCTGGCCACGCTCTTGGCCTCGCGGGTGAACCTGGCTCGAGCTTCGCTCGTCCGCTGCAGATGCGGATGAAGCACCTTGAGCGCGACGAACCGGTCGAGCGAGCTATCGCGCGCTCGGTAGACGGTAGCCATTCCGCCGTGGCCGATCTCGTCGAGGACCTCGTACTTCTCCAGCTTACGTAACATCTGCCCGGGAATTCCGAGGATATCAGGTTCGGGGGGCACCGCCCCATCCTTCTATAGGGGTTCGAGCGCGGCGGGAACGCAGAACTCGAAATCCTCCCGAATGCTCACGCCATCGTCGCCGCCCGCAACGATGAACGCGCCGCTTTCCAAGACGATGGCACCTGCCCCGGCTCGGGGAATATCCAGCTGCAGGAGCGGCTGGATCTCGACGTCCGCGCCGTTCCAGCGAACTTCGTCGACCAGCTGAGAGTCATCGCCGCCGATGACGAGTGTGCTTTGCGGGGGCTGAAGCGCATCCAAGCGGGCCGTCGTCCATGGAGGACCGGCGGCCGACATACAATCGCTCGGACAGCCGTCAAAGCGAACTGTGTCTTGTCGCAGGGCGTCGGCGGCGTCGGCGCCTCCGATCCAAAGGGCGCGGCTCTCGCCGTCGCCCACGAGGAGGCCGGATTGGCGGACACCATCCATGACGCCGGCGACGGGCTGCCCCGACGTAGCGCCCTCGAGGAGAACTTCCGCGGTCCCTGCAACATCACCGCCGGCGACCAAAACGTCGGCGCCGAGCGCAGTCGCAACGGAACCCGACCGCGGCTTGCTCAGCTGCAGAGAAGTCACTTCGCCCTCCGGTTCAACCAGCGACACCCCCGACTGAGCTTCCCCGGCGAGCTCACCGCCGATGACCATCGCGCCAACCCCTGGGACCGATACGAGCGCCGACTTCGGCCCGGCTCCGCGGTGGAGCACCACGGGCGTGATTCGGCGAGTGGCGTCGACCATGTTGAAGATGAAGGGCCCGGTGTTGCTGGGCAGAACCAGAATCTCGGCCTGGTCGATCGAGGCCGCGCGCGTCTCGCCCAGGTCCGAGAGCGCGAAATCCTCCAAGAACAAGCGCGACTCCCACTCGAGCGCGTCGAAGAACTCGACCTGTTCGTCGGACGAGGTAGTGCCACCCGCGATGAAGGCAAACGTGCCGGACGCCACCATCCCAAAGAAGGCGCGTGGCGCTTCCAGTAGATCAAAGGTCACGCGCTCGCACGACGAGGGCGCCGCGGTGACGACGCGCAGGAAGCCCTCGCTAGCGGCAGGCACGAACTCCGGTGGAGCGGTCAGAAGCGCGGTCGTTGCCCCTTCCATTTCGACGCGAATACGAGTGGGCCTCGCGAACGAGCGGAACTCCAGCAAGGCTTCGAACTCGCCGTCGGTGATCGGGTATTCGTACTCCGCGGCCGGCAGCTCACCCTCTTGGATGCCGATTCGGAGGGTCGTGGCATCGGTTCCGGCTGCCGGGTTTCCGTTCTGGCCGTCGACGATCCGGGCTTCGAACACGAAACGCGCCGAGGACTCTTTGCAAGCAAAGGCCGCCGTGCAAAGCAATCCAAGCAAGACCATTCGGGCGAGCACGGCGTGAGGTTGCTTTACCGCTGGGGGGCGAGCAAGTAGAGAAGCGTCGTGTGGGCCGAACGCGTTGCCTCGATCGATGAGCCATCCGTTGCGCGACGTATGAGCGCGGAGCCTGGATTTGCCTGGCTGGATTCAAACCGAAGCGAGTCGCTCGAGGGACGCTACTCGTTCCTCGCCGCTTGGCCGTCCGAAGAGATCCGAGTCGAGTTCGGAGCCGAGGCTCCGTTTTCCGCGCTTCGTGGTGTCAACCGATGCACCGGCCAGGTGAACCCACAGGGCCCGAAGCCCAGCGAGGTGCCGGCGTGGATCGGTTACATCGCATACGACGCGTTTTGGTCGGATCCGGATCGTGGAGAGCCGCGGTTCGACCGCAGTGGGGAGCCGGTCCTGTCGTTCCGGCGCTACCCGGCGCTGCTGGCCGTCGATCACGAAAATGGGGAAAGCTGGATCCTCGGCGACGATCGTGGCGCGGCCGACGCGTTTCGCACGCGACTGGACGCGCTAGCAGAACGAAAAGCGTCGAGCCCCTCGATCGGAGCCATCGAAGTGGACGCAGCGCCACAGCATCGCAGGGCCATAGAAAGGGCGCTCGACTACATCGGCATGGGCGAGGTGTATGAGGTCAACGTGGCGAGGCGTTGGTCCGCATCCTTCGAGGGCGACGCCCTGGAACTGTGGCAGGCGATGCGGGCGGCGAGCCGCGTACCGCTCGGGATGTTCTTCGATGGAGGGGAGCACGCGGTGCTGGCGTGCACGATGGAGCGCTTCATCCACTGGGATGCCGGAAGCAAGACGCTCGTGACGCGCCCGATCAAGGGGACGATTCGGCGCGAGGCGACGGACGACGGAGCGTCACAGCGGCTACGCGCCGACCCCAAGGAGCAGGCCGAACACTCCATGATTGTCGACCTCATGCGGAACGACCTCGGCCGCGTCGCCGAGATCGGAACCGTGAGGGTGGACGCGCCGCTCATCGTGGAACCGTTTACGGGCCTCTATCACCTGGTGAGCACGGTAAGCTGCACTACGCGGCCCGACGTCTCGCTCGAAGCCATCTTGGACGCGACGTTTCCGCCGGGGAGCGTCACCGGAGCGCCGAAAATTCGCGCGCTCGAGATCATCGAAGAATTGGAACAGCATCCACGCGGCGTCTATTGCGGTGCCCTAGGGTTCATCGACCACGCCGGGGGGCTCTCACTTGCCGTCGCAATTCGTACGGCCACCGTCACCAACGGCCAGGTCTGCTACTGGGCGGGCGGTGGCATCGTCGAGGCCAGCGATCCCGATCGCGAGGTCGCCGAGACCGAGCTAAAGGCAAGAGTGTTCTTGGAGGCCGTCGCCGCACTGCAAGGAGGCTCCAAACATGAGTGACCCCATCGAAAACGTGCTCGACTTCTGGTTTGGCGAACTCAATGAGCTCGGCTGCTCGAGCCCCGAACACCGGAAGCGCTGGTGGACGAAGTCGGACGCATTCGACAACGCGATCAAGTCACACTTCCTGCATGAATACGAGGCGGTCGTGGAGGGAGAGCGCGAGACGTGGCGAAACACGGAGCGTGGCGCCCTCGCCTACATCATCGTGCTGGATCAGTTCTCTCGGAACATGTTCCGCGGAGCGCCCGAGATGTTCGCGGCAGACGAGCTCGCTCGCGAGGCATGCCGCGAAGGCCTCGAGGCGGGCTTCGACACCGAGCTCGCGTTCGACGAGCGCGTCTTCTTCTACTTGCCGTTGGAACATAGCGAATCAATTGCGGATCATCTGCGCTGCCACGAAGTCTTCGAGCGCTTGCTCGAAAGCGCGCCCGAGGAACTACAGGCCGACGCAAAGTCCTACCTCGACTACGCGAACCAGCACAGGGCCATCGTCAAACGATTCGGACGATATCCGCACCGCAACGCGACCCTTGGCCGAGCGTCCACGCCGGAAGAAACTGAGTTCCTCAAAGAGCCCGGTTCCTCGTTCTAGTCGAGCTTCTTTTGGAAGTGCATCGAGACGACGATGATCAGGATCAGGGTGAGGCCGGCGAGCCAGATGAGCTCGGCGGCAAAGCTCTACTCAACGCGCCAGCGCTCCTGCCACGCCGAGACGTAGCTCCAGCTCATCGAGCGCCACTGTCGCGTCCTTCAAGCAGCGTGCGGGCAGCACCACCGTCTCGGTCACGTCGGCTGCGCGCGCAACGGGACAGGTGGAACGCTGAGCGATTTGAGCCTGAAAGTGGGGCGCCAACGAGCCATCGAAGTAGAGCCCAGCATACTCGCGCGAAGTCGCCGTCGAAGCACCGGTCCCGGGTGGCCCATACGCATCGGGAATGGGCGTCGTGTCGTCCTGCGTCACGTAGGTGAGGGAGGTCCGCGCGATCCAAGGATAGCGACCGTCGCGGACGAGCAAAGCGTCCACTCTCGGGCTCAACATCGACAGCTGACGCCCCAGGGTGATGTCAGGATGACTGGTAATGACCAAGTAGCGGCCTGCCTGCGGGAGCGCACTTTCGACATGTTCGACGTAAGCGCTTGGAAGAGCGGTGCGGCGCCGCCATTCGGCCACGGAAGGCACCTTGAGAATGTTGGGAAGCACAGGGATGGCCCAACACAAAAGAAGGGTTACGAGCGCGTAGGCTGCCGGGCGAGCTCCCATCGCTCCGCCGGTCTGTGCTCCAACGTAGAGCGCGACCGCGGACAGCAGCGCGGCAAGGTATCCCGGCTCGGAGACGAACGTCGCGGCATAGTAAAGGATCGCGCAACTCCCCCCAGCCGCGAGCACGCCGGCAAGCCATCGGCCGTCCGACGTCTTGGATAACGGCGCCTGGTCATCGCGCCGGCCCGCGGCAACGACCGCCCAGGCAACGAGGAGCGGAAGGATCGTCTCGAGGGTCCAAAGAGCCAACGACATCTGGTTGGCGGAAACCAACGACGCTACCGCAGTGTCCGAAAACGGGCTCGAGGTCAGCACGAAGCGTCCATGCACCAAGCGACGCGTCGCTGTGCGCCATATCTCCCAACCGCCGGAAGCGTAAACGGTCGGGGCGATCCACCCGATCGCGCCGACGACGCTCGCGAGGCCCGCCACGGCCAGGTACGCGAAACGCCGAAAGCCGATCGTCCAAACGATGACCGGAACGCCGAAGATGACGAACGACGGCCGAAGGGCCGACCCGAACGCTAGAAAGAGCCCGAGCCAAAGCGCTCGCCGCCAACCCGGTCGCTCGCGGTAGAAGATCGCGCCCCACAGCAAGAGGGCTGACGCAAAAGCTTCGGAGGTATGAGTCTGCGCGTCCACCGAATGAAACACCAAGATCGGGTGCAGCGCGATCACGAGGGCCGCCCATCCCGCGGCGCCGGTGAC
>JAFDFW010000683.1 GCA_019309605.1 Deltaproteobacteria bacterium
GCAGGGTCACACCTCACCGGAGCAGTTCGGCAAGGTGATGTCGATGACGAAGCCTCGCCTCGCGGTTGGCTACCACTTCTACAACGACTTCGATACGCAGCCTGAGGTGATGCGCCGCGTCCGCAAGACCTATGACGGACCTCTCGCGTTGGCGCTCGACTACATGGTCTTCAACGTCACCCAAGACGAGATTCGCGTGCGCATGTCCGCGGTCGACGAAGAGGTCTGGCCGAGTCCACCGATGAAAAAGAAGAATCCGCCCGACACATCGAAGGCGATTCCGTTCTCCGACTTCACCAAGTCCGGGGTGCTCCCGTACCCCGAGATCGTTCAACCGATCTACGACGAGATCAACGAGCTCTACGACACCGACTACGAACCCTTCTTCAAGTAGTAATCTGGTCGTAGAGGTGTTCACTCATGGGCGCACCCTATCGCGATGGTTCACCTCGTGGCCCCTTCAACCCGAAGGAAGACGCCCCCTGCAACACCTGTCTCTAACCGATCGAAATGAAACGATGTTTCGATCTGAGCAAAATCATGACCCGCACGGCCTGTGCCAGCTTGATGGCGGTGTGAGCCGGCTGTCTATGCGAGCCGTGGCGTCTGGGGTACAATCCGGCCGCTACGAACAAGTGGCCAAGAAGCACTCGCACGCCGCCGGGCCGGCCATGGTTGGATTCTCGGTGGGCTACGGGGTTTCGGCGAGCCTCACGGTAACCAGTGGGACGTCGACGTCGTACTCAGTCACCGTCGGCGATCTCAGCGCAGAGAGCTTCCCGGACAACCAGTACAGTTACGGAATGTTCACGTACGTCCAAACTGTCGAGGACCAGGAGTTCGAGGTCATCAACTTCTGGGTCGAGTGAGCACCCGAACGAATCTCACAGTCGAGCGCAGCTGGTCGCGGGGCTGGGACACAACCCACGCTAACCCCCCCGGCATCACTTCAGTGCGAGGAACAGGACTCGAACCTGCACGCCCTAAGGACACTGGAACCTAAATCCAGCGCGTCTGCCAATTCCGCCATCCTCGCTTGCGTTGTGATTTCGGAGGGTTAGCACGGCGGCGATGTCTTTCAAATCGGCCGATTTCACATCGGTGACCGGAATGGTGACCGGAATTCCGGGCCGGGCGCTCAAGACGGCGCGCGTCTGCTCGCGATTCGAATGCACGTACTGGGTAGTCGTGCTGACGCGTTTGTGCCCGGCAATGTGAGCGATGCCCGGCAAGTTCGGCGATACGGACGCCAGCTCGGTCAAGGCACCGTGCCGCAAGTCATGCAGCGACAGGTGTTGGATTTCCTGTTCGGTGAAGCATCCTGCATCGCGCGCCGCGTTCCGAAGTGCTGGGCGGCAATCGAATGCGCCCCAAATCAAGCCGGGGCCGTCGCAGCGCCGGGTTGCCAATGCTCCGGGCAACGAAGCCGTTGCACTGTCTTGCGCCGTAGCGCCGTTTCCCAAATGAACAAGATCAGGTCGCGCACCGGGTAGCGCGTGCGCTTGGACCATTGGGGCAATGCCGTGATTAGCTTGGTAGCGCGATCATTGTTCAGATCCACGCGTACTTTGTCACACGCCGTTGTTCCGGTTGACCGCGCCGGCGGGTCCTTGATCACCGGTATGTCGGAGATGTAGCCCCGGTCAAGGCACCATCTCAGGAACCCCCGCATGGCCGAAAGCTCCTTGCACACTGTGCCGCGCTTGACTTGCCGCAATCGTGCCCGCGAATAGTCTTGCATGGCGCTTGACGTAATACTGCCGAGCGAATCGAACCGCGGCGCGAAGTTGTTGACGAAATAGCATTGGTATGTGGCAACCGTTTCGGGCGCCAGTTCAGCCGAGACGTCGACAAGGTATTGCCCGACCAACACGTCAATGTCGACACTGGACGCACGCACGACGCTGACGGCACCACCCTGCGTCACTGCCCCGACGATTTCCGACGCGATCTTCTGAGCGCTGCCGCGATCGCATTCACGTGTGGATCGCTTGTAGCGTTACCCGTTGTGGGTGAAACGCACAATCCAATATCGGGTGCGCTTGTCGCGGTGTAGGGTGAAGCCTTCTGACTTGCGAGCCACGTGTCGATGTCCTTTCTGTGGAAAAAGCGGCGAGTCCCAATAGGAACCGTCTCCACATATGGTGCCACGCGTCGATCAAACGTGCGCAGCCCCACGCGACAATACCTTGCCGCCTCGTCTCTTGTCAGCAGGGGGGAATCTAGGGTCAGCGTCTCCATCCGCTCTAGTCTTCCGCCTTAGGAATGAACTCTCGCGGCTTCCCCTCTAGCCGTGGCCAGATCTTGGGAGTGGCC
>JAFDFW010000684.1 GCA_019309605.1 Deltaproteobacteria bacterium
CTGTGTGATGTGTTTTGCTCATAACCCTATGATTGCTCTATCGCCCGCTGCCTCGGCGGGCGAAGGGCGAGCCGCGCATGAAGACCAGGTCCCTGTGGAAATCCGCCAACTCAAGCACTTCGTGTCCCTGTATCGACACCGCAGTTTCGTGCAGGCCGCCGAGGAGCACGAAGTCACCCAATCCGCGCTCAGCCGGAGCCTCAAGAAGCTAGAGAGCGAGATCGGGCAGCGCCTCTTCGACCGCAGCACCCACGAAGTCCAATCTACGGCGGCAGGGGAGGCGCTCATCGATTGGGCCCGCGACGTCGTCGACGCGGTTCACGCGTTTGGCGAAGAGGCAAGCCGTCTGGCGGGGGGAGCCGCGGGTCACGTGCGGATCGGGACGGGCCCGTACCCGGCGCAACCTCTGATGACGAGCGCGGTCTCCAAGCTCGCCGCCGAGCACCCGGGAATCCAGGTGAGCGTGGTGGCGGGCACATCCAAAGACCTGCTCACTGCGCTCGTCGAGCGAAAGCTCGACTTCGTGGTCTGCGACATCAGCAAGTACGACGACTCGCCGTCCGCCGAACGGATCTCGGTCATCAAGCTTCCCTCCGAGCCGCTGGTCGCCGTCATGTCGGCGAATCAACAGTTGGACGCTGCGGACCTCGAGGAGCTCGCGCGCCTCCCGTGGGCGTTGCCAACACCGGCACCGTTTAGCACACGGGATCTTCCGCGGCCCTTCTCGGAAGCCTTCGCCGCCGGGCGCCTTCCCTACTACCAGCTCGAGGCGACCTCGGCCTGCATCGAGCTCGCAAGGGCCGGCCACGCGATCACCAAACGACGGCATCCATTTCGTGCGTCATCGTTCGAGGTCGTCCGTCACCCAGAACGCGATCGAAGCGATCCTCGAAATAGCGAAAGAGCAGGCTAGGGCGGGCTCATAGTACGAAGACTCAAAGACTCCGTCCCAATAACCCCACCGCACCAACGTCCCCCTTTTTGGCAACTCCATACACTGCTGGTCGACAACGTTACTCACGGAACCGAGGCGACGCAGTTCCAACCTGTTGACATTACTTATGAATAATATTATGAATCTATAATGTGGGAGGTTCGTGAGAGCCCGCTATGCAGGAAGCAGCTCAAGAGATGTCCAAAGGATGTGCTCAAGCAATACGAGGCTTGGAAGGAGGTGGTGCGTCCTTCCGGCCCTCGTGCGTTGCGAAAGATCCCGGGCTATCGCGACCACGCGTTGAGAGGCGAGTGGAAAGGCGCCCGGTCGAGCTATCTGAGCAGAAAGTGGCGCGTTCTCTATGTCGTGGCCAGCGACGTGCTGCAGGTATTGGTGTTAGAGGTGAACCCACATGACTACTAGGCGCGGGAAGACGGTCGAGGCAGCGCTGCGCCGTGGCGGGTTCGTCAAAGCTCGGCCTCTCCTCAAGCTGAGCACTGCCGAGATGGTGCGCATCTTGCGCGACAAGAATGAGCTCACCCAGACGGAGCTCGCAGACAAGGCGGGTCTTACTCAAGCGACGATTTCGAGCATCGAGAACGAAAGAGTGAGGCTCGGCGTAGAGCGTGCCAAGGCACTAGCTCGCGCGCTGCACGTTCATCCGGGCGTCCTGTTGTTCCCCTCCTGGGATGCAGAGACCGAGGGCGCCGCCTAGGGACCTCCTCCGCGAATCCTCGAAAGATCCCGCCGACGCAACACAAAGACTCAACCTGGGAACAATCCAGAATCCCGCGTGAAAACAGCAGGCCGCGCGGCCTCATCAGTTTTGATACCGCTCCCGCGCCCACTGAATCCAGGCGATTAGGTCAACCAAGAGATAGAACGAACCTTTCCCCGGTTGAAAACAACGCCATGATCGACTTTGTCAGGACGCCCGATGACCGTTTCGACAATCTGCCCGACTATCCGTTCGCGGCAAACTACCTCGAGGTTGATGGGCTTCGAATGCACTACGTCGACGAAGGGCCGCGCGAT
This sequence comes from Deltaproteobacteria bacterium, assembly GCA_019309605.1. GTDB lineage: Bacteria > Myxococcota_A > Polyangia > Polyangiales > Houyiibacteriaceae > SG8-38. Next base: position 1,970 of record JAFDFW010000684.1, read on the forward strand.
GCCAGTCCCGTGCTTCTGCTTCATGGCGAGCCAAGCTGGTCGTTTCTCTATCGGCACATGATTCCACATCTGGTCGAGGCCGGGCATCGGGCAATCGCAATCGATCTCATTGGCTTCGGAAAGTCGGACAAGCCCACGCGCCAAACCGACTACAGCGTGGCGCGTCATGTTGGATGGCTGCAGTCGCTGATCGACCATCTCGCGCTCGAGGACATCACACTGTTCGGCCAGGACTGGGGCTCCACCCTAGGGCTACTGCTCGCTACTACCAACGAGGAGCGCTTCAGCCGAATCGTGATCGCCAACGGGCTGCTCCACGGGAAGGACGGGCTCGAAACGAAACGCGGTCTAGTGCACCTGTGGCGAGCGTTCACTCGCTGGAGCCCGTGGATCCCGGTTGGGCAGATTGTGAGCCGGGCGGCAGGTCGCGATCTCACCGAAGCCGAACGCCGGGCTTATGACGCCCCTTTCCCCTCGCGGGAGTTCCTGGCCGGCGTCCGGGCGTTCCCCCAACTGATTCCGATGTCGAACAAAGACCCAGCGACTCCCGCCAACGTCGCCGCATGGCAAGTGCTGGCACGGTGGAGCAAGCCGTTTCTCACCGTGTACAGCGATGGCGACCCCATCTTAGGTGATCTCGACGCGCTCTTTCAGCAGCGAGTGCCAGGGGCGCAAGGCCAACCCCATGCCCGCGTCGAAGGGGGACATTTCCTTCAAGAAGTCTCCGGGCCAGAACTCGCACGTCGGGTTCACGAACTCATCGCGGCCACGTGAAGTGTCCTTCGACGGGCGTGGTAGCGCGGGGCGGCTCGGCGGGACCGCGCTGCCCGTCTTTCTGTGCCACGACCCACTTTGGCACACAAAAACATCAATAATTCAAGCGGTGTGTGCTGTGGCACATCGGTTGCACTGGGGATCGGCGCAAAGGAGATTCCCATGCCCCGCTTCATCATTGCTTTCATCTTGCTCGGTTCGACCTTCCCATCGAGTTCGGTAGGGAGCTGCCGCGCTTCGTCGCGATGCGAGTGCCGGTGGACCCCGACGCCGAGCCCGTCGAACGGGCGCTCGCCTTCTTGGATGAGTACAAGGCGTTCTACGGGCTCGAAGACCCGTGGGCGCAGCTCTTTCCGCAGGACGTCAACCGTGGCGAGGAAGGCGACGTGCATGTGCGGCTCGC
>JAFDFW010000685.1 GCA_019309605.1 Deltaproteobacteria bacterium
GCGCCGCGTGGGCGATCGCTGGGAGCCGATGTCCTGGGACGAAGCGTTCGACGAAGTGGTGGATCGCATCCTGAACATTCAGGAAGAGCACGGTCGCGATGCGGTCGGGGTCTACCTCGGGAATCCCAACGCACATAACTTCGGCACGCTCGTCTTCGGGCCTCCGTTCCTTCGAACGCTGGGGTCGAAGAACCGTTTCTCGGCCACTTCATGCGACCAGTTGCCGCTCATGCTGGCCTCGTACTTCATGTTTGGGCATCAGCTTCTATTCCCCGTGCCCGATGTCGACCGAACCGACTTCATGATGCTGATCGGCGCGAACCCGCTCGCCTCTAATGGCAGCCTGATGGCCGCGCCCGGCATCAAGAAGCGCCTCGAGGGCATCGGCCGGCGCGGCGGGAAGGTGCTCGTCGTCGACCCACGGCGAAGCGAAACGGCACGGGTCGCCGACGAGCACATATTCATTCAGCCGGGGACCGATGCGCTCTTCTTGTTGGGCCTTCTTCACGAAGTGTGCGCTGCAGGAATCGACTTGGGCCGCATCGCTAACAGCGTGAAGAACGCCGATCGCATCATCGACATCGCGAAGGCCCACCCGCCGGAGCGAAGCGAGGCGATCACCGGAGTGTCGGCCAACACGGTCGAGCGCCTCGCGCGCGAACTTCGGGCCGCACCGAAAGCCGTGTTGTACGGTCGCGTGGGCGCCTGCACGCAAGAGTTCGGCGGCCTCAGCATGTGGCTGATCAACGTCCTCAACGCGGTAACCGGCAACCTCGATGAGCCCGGTGGCTCCATGTTTTCCTCGCCGGCGATGGATGTGCGCGCAAAGGCGGGTGGATTCGGGGCCGGCCGAGGCTCGTATGGGCGCTGGAAAAGCCGTGTCCGTGGGTTTCCGGAGTTCGGTGGCGAGCTGCCAGCTTCCGTCATGGCCGAGGAGATGCTCAACGAAGGCGAGGGCCGGATTCGGGCGATGATCACGATCGCGGGAAACCCGGTCCTGTCGACCCCCAATGGCGGTCAGGTCGACGAGGGTTATGCCTCCCTTGATTTCGCGGTCTCGATCGATTTCTTCATCAACGAGACGAGCCGCCACGCTGACATCATCCTGCCGCCGGTATCTCCCATTCAACGGAGCCACTACGACCTTGCACTCTATCTGACCGCTGTGCGCAACGTCGCCAAGTACTCGCCCGCCCCGTTTGCACCAAAGGACGGCGAGTTCGACGATTGGCAGATCCTCACCGAGCTGAGTTGCCGCCTCGTAGCGCGGCGGCATGGGAAGTTGAGCAAGCAGTACCTGACGGCGAAGGCCACACAGAAGGCCGGGCCGGAGCGAGTGCTCGACCTCGGTCTGCGCCTCGGCGCCTACGGCAAGCGGCTCAACCCACTCGGGACCGGGCTTTCGCTTGGCAAGCTCAAGAAAAATCCCCACGGCATCGATCTCGGTCCGATGCAGTCGACGCTTCCTGAGGTGCTCCCCAAGGAGCACGGGCCGGTCGATTTGGCCCCCGACCTTTTCGTCGACGACCTCGACCGATTGTGCACGCGTTTCCTGACGGGAGGGACGGCCGCAACGGACGGGCAACTCCTGCTCATCGGCCGGCGACAACTTCGGAGCAACAACTCCTGGATGCACAACAGCCAGCGCCTGATGAGAGGCAAGTCGCGGTGCACGGTGATGATCAATCCCGACGACGCTGAACGTCTTGACGTGAAGTCGGGTGACATGGTGACCTTGAGGTCGCGTGTCGGGCAAGTCAGCGCGCCCGCCGAGGTCACCGGCGACATGATGGCCGGCGTGGTGAGCCTCCCTCACGGGTTCGGGCACGGCCGCGACGGCGTACAACTGAGCGTCGCGACGAATCACGCAGGCGTGAGCGTCAATGATCTCACCGACGACCAGTTGATAGACGTGCTCAGCGGCAACGCATCGTTTAGCGGTGTGCCCGTTACGCTCGAGACTGCCGCACAAATCGCGGCGCCCCCTGGGGATCCGTGAACCGGTTAACCCATGCTAGCGGCGGCGACGCGTTGGTAGACGGGGCTGCCGGACACGCACGGGGACCGGCGCAAGAGGCGGGCTGAACAAACCCTCCACCGCGTCGACCAAGGCATCCAGTACCTCGCGCACACGATCGGAGAGCTTTTTCGTCTTTTCAGGCACCTTAGTTTCATAATGGGCCCAGCAGTGACCCTGTCAACAGCTACCGCAAGATTGTCCAGCAATTCCCAGCCCCAGGAGTGTGCGTGCACGTTCACTTGATCGGGGTGGCGGGAACGGGAATGAGCGCCCTGGCGGGGCTGCTCGT
>JAFDFW010000686.1 GCA_019309605.1 Deltaproteobacteria bacterium
CAAGGTGTACCGCATCCCGAGGGGCGGGCTGTTCCGGTTCGTGACCAACCCCTCTTACTTGACCGAGATCACCGCCTTCACGGGCTTCGCCATCGCGACTTGGTCGCTTGGCGCGACCTTCATCCTGCTGATCACTATCGCCAACCTCGTCCCGCGCGCGTTCCAGACACATCGTTGGTACAGGGAGAAGTTCCCGGACTACCCGCAAGAACGCCGCGTGTTGATTCCGTTTGTGCTGTAGCCTCTGGGTTCCATGAGAATTCTTCGCGTCATCGGTTTCGCGCTAGTCATCGTACTCGGCGCCGTAGCCTTGTTCCTTCATTGGGCCGAGCCGGACACTGCACCGAGTCAGATGGTGTTTGTCGGCGGTGACATCGTGACGATGGCGGAGCCGCTTGTCGTCGAGGCGATGTGGATCAGCGACGGACGCATCGAGCGGCTCGGCAGCGCGGACGACGTGCGCGCCGCCGCCGGCTCGGATGCGAAGGTTGTCGACCTGGCGGGTGCGACCTTGATGCCGGGCTTCATCGAGCCGCACACGCATCCGCTCGCGACGGCGCTGCTCGGCTCAGCGATCGACGTGAGTGGATTCAAGCACGACTCGCGCGCCGAGGTGATGGAGACCCTGCGTGAAGCCATGGACGGATTCCTGCCTCAGCCATGGGTCATCGCGTTCGGCTGGGACCCGCTGATGGTGCGCGACCTCGACCCTCCCACGCTCGCCGAGCTCGACGAGCTTTCGCCTGACAAACCATTCGTGATCCTGACGCAGATGATGCACGAGGCGTTTGCAAACAGCGCAGCACTGCGCGAGTCCGGCATCACCAGGGACACGGCAGACCCACCCGGCGCTTCATTCGGCCGCGACGAGAACGGCGAGCTCACCGGCGCGTTCCTCGAGGTCAACGCGGTGAATTACCTGCTCCGCGCCCTGCCTGCGTTGCCACCCGCGCTCACCGAGCTGCTCCTCCGATGGCAGTTGGCGGACTATGCGAGTGGAGGCTTCACCACCATCGGCGTGCTGGGCGCCGTTGGACGAGCCGAGGACCCGATTGGATTGCTACGAACCTTGGCTGACGACCCGCAGGTGCCGGTTCGCAGTGTCGTGTACGGCTTGCCGGGACAGATCGACATCGACTCGAAACCGCGCGGCGATCATGACGCTCGCTTCGAGCTTCGTGGGGTGAAGTTTTGGATGGACGGCTCGCCTTACACTGGAGGAGCTGCGTTCGCAGAGCCCTACGAAGACACCGACCTGACCCGAGAACGCTTGCACCTGCCGGCGGGCCACATGGGCCCACTCAACTACGAGCTCGGAGCGTTCACCGAGGAGCTTCGTCGTTTTCATCGGGCGGGCTATCACGTGGCGGTTCACACCCAAGGCGAGCGGGCGGTGCAACTGGTGCTCGACGCTGCGGAGCCGGTTCTACGGGCCCATCCGTGGGACGACCATCGTCACCGCTTGGAGCACAACGCGCTCATCACCACCGAACAAATCCAACGTGCCAAGGCGCTCGGCTTCGAGCTGAGCTTTTTCACCGATCACATCTACTACTACGGCGACCGTCTGCCGGAGCTCGTGGGTAGCCGAGTCGAACGCTACATGCCCGTGGGGACGGCGTTCCGCGAGGGTCACCGCGCGACGATTCACAGCGACAACCCGATGACTCCCATCGGGCCACTGCGCGTGATGCAGACATCCATGCTCCGGATTCCACGAAAGGGAGGCGAGCCGATGGCGCCTTCCGAGCGACTCACCGTAGATCAGGCGCTCCGCGCGATGACGACGAACGCAGCGCGGCAGCTCGGGGTCGAGGAGCACCGTGGCTCACTCGAGCCGGGCAAAACGGCCGATTTGGTCATGCTGTCCCGCAATCCGTTCGACACCGCCCCTGAGCAGTTCGACGATATCGAGGTACTGGGCACTTGGATCGATGGCCAACCCGTCGACACCAGGAAGGCGTCACGCCCCAACCTCACACTTGGTCTGCGCGCGCTGCGACAAATGGCGACACGCTGAGCAAATGCGCTCACTTTTCCGGCGCGGACTCAGTGCCTTCTGGCGTCACCCCGAATGCCAGCCCTACGTTCGGGATGGGTAGCGTGGTGTATTGGCGCCCCTCAAATACAAAAGTGGTCCTGCTGGCGCCGATGGCATCCAGGAACTCCTCTGGCAAGAAGACCTGGGGCTGCGCGCCCGCCATTGCACCGAACATTTCAAGCCCCCGTCGCCTCCACATGATGACCTCGTTCGTCGTCACCGCGAGCGGCACCAACATCTTGGCGCTGTAAATTTCGTCACCCTGTTC
>JAFDFW010000687.1 GCA_019309605.1 Deltaproteobacteria bacterium
TTTCGGGTTATGAGGACGCACGAGCGGTCTTGCTCATGTTGTGTTGTCCATTTCTATCACGTTTTGAACGCGCTGTGACTTGCTGAGCTTGGGATTCTTGCGCTGCGCCCTGGCTCTGTGGCCCCAGAATGGCCCCAGCTCGCAGCGTCAGCTCAACATCGAGACGGTCGCCGCGCCCGGTTACGGTGCTTCGGTCGGCACGAACTTGACCAGCCCCAACGTCGGGCGCTGGTCGACCGACAGGATGCTGATCAAACCGTACAGGGCGGTATAGAGGCTGCCCTTGGGTCCGATGGCGACGGTGGAAGTCGCATCGTCAGTGATGGGCGCGCGAAAGACGATGCCGCCATCGTCCCGGTCGATGACGAGCAGCTCACTCGCCGCGGTCGAAGGCAACGGAACCAGCCCGGCCAACGACTCGCCGCCCTGGGCTTCCGTGAACACCGACGCCGTACCGAAGACGTGATTGCGGCTGGTCGTCGCAACCGAGGTCCACTCGAGGTCATCCGGAAAGACCGTATCCCAGACGAGCCCCTCGGGGCCTTTCCAGACGAGGTCGCGCACCCCCGGAGGAATCGCCGCGAAGTTGAACGACACTTCCCAAAAAAGGATCGAGCCGTCATCGAAGATCCCGGGGCTCCCGGCAGCCGCGCCCTTCTCCAAAGGTTCGGTCCACAAGGCCGCACACACGGCCTCGTCCGCGTCGCCATCGGTATTGGCGTCGCACGCCGCAATGTCGACGACGACGTTCTTCGACGTGGACGTCGAGGGGTCGATCAAGCCGGCCGCCGATGCACCATCGCTGACGTGAACGAAGCGCCCGTTGGCACTGATCGACGGGCTCGTGGCGCTTCCGCCCACCGTCACCAGATGCCAACCGGCGACAAGCTCGGGCGCCGCCGCCGTGCCCTGCACCTTGATCTGCATGAGCGAGCCGCGAGTCGGATCCGGGCCGCCGCCGACGGCATACAGAGTGCCATCGGGTGCGATGGCGATGGTGTTGTCGTTGAAACCGCCTCCGGCGCCGAGAAACGTCTCGAGCACGTTCTGGAATTCGTCGATGGAACCGAAGATCGCCGTCGCGTCGTCCTTGACCGACTGCGGCAAACCGGTGACCAAGTCAAAGCCACTACCGAGCGACGTCAACGGCACGAAGCCGAAGGCCTCGGGCAGATCGAGGCTGTCGAGGACCGCGCCGGTTGCGCGGTCGAGGAGAAACACGACACCCGCCGCCGTGATCGTTGCGACGTGGCCATCGGGCGTGAAGTGAACCCCAAACGCTTCCACCACGACGTCGACTTCGAGCGAACCTTCTTCGAGCGGTGTCGACCAGCGCTCGGTGCCGTCCGCGTTCAGCGAGATCACGCGGCGCGCCGCAGTGAAATAAAGATGCCCATCGAGATCGACCTCCACCGAGCTCGCGGCTACGTCACGGTCGTAGGTCTCGCACCAATTCGTCTCCCCGGTCCTCCCGTCGAGCGCCCAGACGCGACAGCCATCCTCTTCCGCGTTGGTCGAGGTGGCGTAGACGGTTTCGCCGTCCGGACTGAAGGTGACCGGTTGAGGAATCCCCTTGCCTTTGAGCACGTGCCACGCCTCCTGGTACGCGGGCGCGGTGTCGCAATCGACGATGTCGCTGTTTTGCGCGTTCGCGTGAATGCCGAGGTACGGAATGCCATCGACGTAAGGAGCCGGCTGGTCAATCACGCAGGGGACCTCGATGCCGGTCACTCCGCCATTGGAACAACCAAATAGGCAGGCGACGAGCGCACACAGGATAAGGATTTGCACGACTGCGCGACGCTATCACCCCGGAGCGCGAAACGCGACTCCACTTCAGGAAGGGCCCCCTCCCCGGAACGCCGTGGCCCCAGAAAAAGCAAACGCGCACAAGGAGTGTTTCCAGGTGCGCGTCATCCACGGAGCAAGCCTCCGGCCGAACATTGCGCCCTAACTAGTTTCGCTCCGGTGAGCGAAGAGCGGATACTCATTGCCGTGGATGTTTCGCCAGCGCCACGACCTTCGGGTTATGCACCCGCAAGGTCGCGTTGTTGCGGCGTACTCAAGATCGAAAACCCAACGTTTTTCGCGATCCATACATCGCTCGGGGGATGGTTTTCGATCGGTTGTGGCACCCTCGTGGCACCGAGCCAAAAAGAAGGGCACTTAGCGCGATCACTAAGTGCCCAACATCATTGGTTGCGGGGGCCAGATTTGAACTGACGACCTTCGGGTTATGAGCCCGACGAGCTACCATGCTGCTCCACCCCGCGGCCTCTTTATAGTCATGGACTTTGACTTGTCAAAAC
>JAFDFW010000688.1 GCA_019309605.1 Deltaproteobacteria bacterium
GAGTTCTTTCGTTCAACGGAAACAAGATCATCACGACCAGTGGCGGCGGGGCGCTGGTCAGTGACGACGCCGATCTCGTCGCGCGAGCTCGGCACTTGGCCTCTCAGGCCAAGCAACCCGTGGCGCACTACGAGCATGAGGAGGTCGGTTACAACTATCGACTGAGCAATCTCCTGGCCGCGGTCGGCAGAGGACAGCTCGCGCGCTTGGACGGGTTCGTCGAACGCCGACGCGAGATCAATCGGACGTATCGAGCGGCCCTCGAGGGGATCGACGGGGTGAGCTTCCTCCCGGAAGCACCAGGCGGCCACTCGACGTGCTGGCTGACTTGCGTATTGCTGGACGAACTGCACCTAGGGGTCGGGCCCGCGCAGGTCCGTGAGCATCTCGAGACCCACAACATCGAAGCGCGCCCTGTCTGGAAACCGATGCACCTGCAGCCTGTGTATCAAGACCGTCGCGTGGTTGGTGGCGCAGTCGCGGAGGATCTGTTCCGCCGCGGCCTGTGTCTGCCCAGCGGGTCGGTCCTGTCCCACGAAGATCAACAACGCGTCATCGATGCGTTTCTCCAGACCCCCCAGCTACGAAGCGCTGAGGAATAGCGTCTCGATCAAGTCGCACTCCGACGCCGCCACGACTTGCCGCCCTGCAGTTCGTCTGGCAAGCGTAGGTCGTGCCGACGTGTCACTTGTGTACATCACCAAGCTTCGCGCGTGTGCTATCGGGGGCCTCAGGTAATCTCGACGTCAACCGGTGTAAGTCCTGCGGCTTCGTTTACCTCGCCAGCTGGGAACAGAGCCTCGCGAAATCGCAGGAGCTCTATGACTACTACGGCCGTCTGAGCGAAGCCGATCTGACGCGCCGGTACTCACCAGAGAACCGCGCCCGGCAGCAAGAGCTCTTGACGGCGCTGGCAGGTCACACGCGGGGGCGAAGACTTCTCGACGTCGGGTGCGGGGACGGCCAACTGCTGCAGACCGCAAAGGACGAAGGTTGGGACGCGGTTGGAATCGATTTGGCCGAAACTGCGATTCTTCTGTGCCATCGACGCGGCCTTACTGCCTCCAAAACCGATTTTTTCGACGGATCCCTCGACGAGAAACGTTTTGACGTCATCGTCATGTCCGAGCTGATCGAGCATGTGCCGTCTCCGCAGCGATTCTTGAAACGCGCCGAAGAACTGCTCGATGCAGGCGGTGTCCTGTACCTCACGACTCCGAACTTTGGCTCACTCGCCCGGCGGATGCTGGGCGAGACCTGGTCGGTGATCCATCCCGAGCACATCGGCTACTTCGAACGATCGACGCTGAGGAAAATTGCTTCAGAGCAAACGAGACTCCGCGAGATCAAGATCGAAGCCAACAACATCGCGCCGTCCACCTTCGTGGGTTGGCTGCGGGCTCGAGGTGCTCCAACTACCGGTGAGGCGGCTGAGATGCACCGCGACACGCGAAAAGGTATCGACCAACGGCTACGGCGTGCGGTCCTTCGAAGCCGGTCGCTCGGGACCACGAAGGATCTGCTGAACCACGCCATTTCGCGTGCGGGTCTGGGAGACACGCTCGTAGCGTGGCTTCAGAAGCCGCCGGCCTGAGCGGGACTATGATCGCCCGGCTCGGACGCAAGACCGTTTCCGTGCGTTCTCCGCCCTACGGTGCCGTGTAGCCGAGACAGAGGTGGGTGTAAGAAACGCCCAGGATGCTCACGGAGTTGGTTGTCGCTTCGATTGTGAGCTTGTGTATTGCGCCAGAGATCAAACCGCTTACGTCGACCGGAGAGTCACCGGTCCGGGCGGTCGCTGACCCCAGATTGTTCCCGTCCTTGTCCTCTGCGAAGAGGTCGAACTCGGTCGTGGTTGGCAGCCCACTGACGGTGAGCACCACGTCGAGAGCGCCTTCGGGGGCGCCGAGAGAACTACCGTCGGATCGGAAGATCTCGAGCACGATCGATTCGTTGGGATCGCCGCTTTGAATGCTCCGGACGTTGCCGATGGCGTCGGTCCCCATGCCAATGGTCGGACTGCCGTACAGATTGCCGGAGCCCAGTCCGGGTGTGACTTGCAGTCCAGCCGCCACGTCTTCGTAGACGGTTACCGGCCCGATCGAGACCTTGAGATCAACGCTCTCAGACGAAAGCGCCCCGGCTGGACACCCGCCCGATCCGCCCATGCCGGCCATGCCGCCAACGCCGCCCGACCCGGCCATGCCGCCTGACCCGGCCATGCCGCCTGACCCGGCCATGCCGCCTGCGCCGGCCATGCCGCCTGCACCAGCCATGCCGCCTGCGCCGGCCATGCCGCCTGCACCAGC
>JAFDFW010000689.1 GCA_019309605.1 Deltaproteobacteria bacterium
GCGCCGCGTGGGCGATCGCTGGGAGCCGATGTCCTGGGACGAAGCGTTCGACGAAGTGGTGGATCGCATCCTGAACATTCAGGAAGAGCACGGTCGCGATGCGGTCGGGGTCTATTTCGGCAATCCGAACGCCCACAACTTTGGCTGGCTGGTCTTCGGGCCTCCCTTCATTCGGGCACTCAGGTCGAAGAATCGGTTTTCGGCGACGTCTTGTGACCAATTGCCGCTCATGCTGGCCTCGTACTTCATGTTCGGGCACCAGCTTCTGTTCCCTGTGCCCGATGTCGACCGAACCGACTTCATGATGATGATCGGCGCCAACCCAATCGCCTCCAATGGCAGCATCATGGCCGCGCCGGGCATCAAGAAACGGCTCGAACGCATCGGCAAGCGCGGCGGGAAGGTGGTCGTCGTCGACCCGCGCCGAAGCGAGACGGCCCGCGTCGCCGACGAGCATGTATTCATTCGACCGGGAACCGATGCGCTCTTCTTGTTGGGAATGCTTCACGAAGTGTGCGCGGCAGGGATCGACTTGGGCCGCATCGCCAACGGTGTGAAGAACGCCGATCGCATTCTAGAGCTCGCGAAGGCCTACCCACCGAAGCACAGCGAGGCGATCACCGGGGTGCCGGCCGATACGGTCAAGAGGCTTGCGCGCGAGCTTCGAGCCGCGCCGAAGGCCGTGTTGTACGGTCGCGTGGGCGCGTGCACGCAGGAGTTCGGTGGCTTATGCATGTGGCTGATCAACGTCCTCAACGCGGTGACCGGCAACCTCGACGAGCCCGGGGGCTCGATGTTTTCCTCACCCGCGATCGACGTGCTGCACACGGTTGGCGGGCTCGGTGCTGGCCGAGGCTCGTACGGCCGTTGGAAGAGCCGTGTCCGTGGGTTTCCGGAGTTCGGTGGCGAGCTGCCAGCTTCCGTCATGGCCGAGGAGATGCTCAACGAAGGCGAGGGCCGGATTCGCGCGATGATCACGCTCGCGGGCAACCCGGTCTTGTCGACCCCGAATGGTGCTCAGGTCGACCAGGGCTATGCGTCGCTTGATTTTGCGGTCTCGATCGACTTCTTCATCAATGAGACGAGTCGCCACGCTGACATCATCCTCCCGCCCGTGTCCCCGATTCAACGGAGCCACTACGACCTGGCGCTCTATCTGACCGCAGTGCGCAACGTCGCCAAGTACTCGCCGGGGCCCTTTACGCCCAAGGACGGCGAGCTCGACGATTGGCAGATCCTCACTGAGCTGACTTGCCGGCTGGCTGCGCGCCGGCACGGAAAGCTGAGCAAGCAGTACCTGACCGCGCGGGCATCGCAGAAGGCCGGTCCCGAGCGCGTGCTCGACCTCGGGTTGAGGCTCGGCCCTTACGGCAAGCGGCTCAACCCGCTCGGCACAGGGCTTTCCCTCGGCAAGCTCAGAAAGAACCCGCATGGGGTCGATCTCGGCCCGCTGCAATCCACCCTGCCAGGCCGGCTTCCCAAAGAACATGGTCCTGTCGACTTGGCGCCTGACCTCTTCGTAAAAGATCTCGATCGCCTTGAAGCCCGCTTTGCAAACGGAGCGGCCTCCGCCGACGGGCAACTCCTGCTCATCGGCCGGCGGCAACTCCGGAGCAACAACTCCTGGATGCACAACAGCCAGCGACTGATGAAGGGCAAGTCGCGGTGCACGGTGATGATCAATCCCGGCGACGCAGAACGTCTTGGCGTGAAGTCAGGTGACATGGTGACCTTGAGCTCGCGCGTCGGGCAGGTCAGCGCGCCCGCCGAGGTCACCGGCGACATGATGGCCGGCGTGGTGAGCCTCCCTCACGGGTTCGGGCACGGCCGCGACGGCGTACAACTAAGCGTCGCGACGAATCACGCAGGCGTGAGCGTCAATGATCTCACCGACGACCAGTTGATTGACGCGCTCAGCGGCAACGCATCGTTTAGCGGTGTGCCCGTTACGCTCGAGGCTGCCGCGCAAATCGCGGCGCCCCCTGGGAATCCGTGAACCGGTTAACCCGTGCTAGCGGCGGCGACGCGTTGGTAGACGGGGCTGCCGGACACGCACGGGGACGGGCGCAGGAGGCGGGCTGAACAAACCCTCCACCGCGTCGACCAAGGCATCCAGTACCTCGCGCACACGATCGGAGAGCTTTTTCGTCTTTTCAGTCACCTTAGTTTCATAATGGGCCCAGCAGTGACCGTGTCAACAGCTACCGCAAGATTGTCCAGCAATTCCCAGCCCCAGGAGTGTGCGTGCACGTTCACTTGATCGGGGTGGCGGGAACGGGAATGAGCGCCCTGGCGGGGCTGCTCGT
>JAFDFW010000105.1 GCA_019309605.1 Deltaproteobacteria bacterium
GTTCGATATTCGGACGGGCGAGGTCCACAACTGGGCCAACTTCCCACCCGGCATCCAGCTGCTCAATGTCGTGCGCAGCGAGAAGGCGCTGAAGACCTATCCCGCGGTTGTAGAGGACGGCGAGGTGGTGGTGGAGGTGTAGCGGACATGCTCACGCTTTTCGGAAACGCGTTCAGCCCTTTTTCACGGAAGGTACAGCTCGTGCTCGAGTACAAGGGGGTCGACTACGAAATGGTCGATGGCCTCTCGCACGCCAACCACGACAGGCTCGCCGAGGTGAACCAGCGCCTCGAGGTGCCGGCAATCGACCACGACGGTCTCATCGTCGTCAATTCCGCCGACATCGTGGCGTACTTAGAGCGCGTCTTTGCGGATCGACCCCTCTATCCGAGCGACCACGAGAGCTGGGTGAAGGCGCGCGCCTGGGAGCGTTGTGCCGACACCGTCATCGACCCGATCCTGGTCGACATCAGCTACTGGGTGTGGGCGATCCGAGAAGACAAGATGCCCGCCGGTCTCCTCGATGCGGCGCGCGCGGATCTGGCGACGATTTACGAAGCGCTCGACCAACAGCTCGAAGGTCGCGACTGGGTCTGCGGCGAGCTCTCCATTGCCGACATCGCACTCTTCCCCCATCTCAGCGGCACTCGAATGCTGCAGGTTCCCTTCGATCAGTCGCGATACGGGAACCTGTTCGCTTGGTACAAACGCTGCCGTGCCGCGCAGATCTTCGCGGACGATTTGGCGCGCACGAAAGCATACCTCGCCGAGCCGGCAAGCATGGATATCGAGCGCGAAAAGATTTTCTGGCGAGGCGATCGAATCGAATGGATCCTCGCGCGCGGCTATCACGAATGGTTCGTGAACGAGATCGAAGAGGGCCGCGTCCTATGGCCCAAGCTCGGCATCCCGGCATCGACGAAGAAGATGGGAGGTGCCGGGAGGGGTTGAGGCTTTGGGATGTTCCAGAAGCAAGGTAGGGGCGGCGCACAGCGAGCGTGACTTCAGATCTCTTTAGGCCTCCCAGACGACGCGGTGGCCGGCGCCGTACCAGCCTTCGGTCTTCGGTCCGTAGCAATCCTCGAGCTTCGAACGCTTGATCTTCATGGTCGGGGTGAGGAAGCCGTTCTCGATCAACCAAGGATCCCTGACGACGGCCAAGAACTGAAGGCGCTCGAAACCCTCCACCTCGTGGTTGACCTCCTCCAAGAGCGCCTCGAGGTCGGACTCTAGCTGCGCCCTGGCGCCGCTATCACCGAGATTGGCGCGCACGTCCTCAGCGGGGAGAATCAAGGCGTATGGCTGGGGGCGCCCCGAGCCGCTGACGCAGGACATCTCGACCTTGGCGCTGTTGTTGAGAAGGTTCTCGATGGGCACGGGGGCGACGTACTTGCCTTTGCTGGTTTTGAAAAGCTCCTTCACGCGCCCGGTGATCCTGAGCCGGCCGTCCTCATCTTGCTCACCGCGGTCACCCGTCTTGAAGTAGCCGTCTTCGGTGTAGGACTCGGCGGTTAGCTCGGGCTGCTTGAAGTAGCCCATCATGTTGCCGGGAGACTTGATCAGGATCTCTCCTTCCTCGCTGATCCTCACTTCGACGCTGGGCATAGGGTGGCCCACGTATCCGACCCGCCCGCGACCCGGGTACGACGCGTGCGAGTACGCTAGGTCTTCGCTCATGCCGTAGGCCTCCAGGAGCTCGAGGCCGAGGTCTCGGTACCATTGAATCAGATCGGCCGGAATCGGCGCGGAACCACTGATGGCGAGCCGGACGTGTTGCAGCCCGAGGCCCGAGAGAATTTTCTTTTTGATGACGCGATTCAGGAGGGGGATGCGAAGAAGCCGCGCGAGCTTCTTCGGCGGAAGCTTTTGAAACACGCCAAGCTGGAACTTCAACCAGAGCCGTGGCACTGAAATGAAAATGGTCGGCTGCGCGCGGTTGAGGTCGTCCACGAACGTATCGAGCGACTCTGCAAAGAACAGCTGCATCCCCGTACGAAGACCTTGCAACTCGACGACTATCCGCTCCAAGAGGTGTGCGAGTGGGAGATAGGACAGCATTCGATCTCCGACCTCCGCAGCGAAGACCTGCTCGGCGCCGTCCAACACGACGGCAATCGTGCCGAAACTGTGCATCACGCCCTTGGATCGGCCTGTGCTGCCCGACGTGTACGCGATGAGGGCGGCGTCCTCGGGCTCACGCGTGGGATTCCCCCGAATCGGTTCGGTCCGGGCTACGATCGAATCCCACGACTCATAGGCGTTCGGGGGCGCAAGCGGAAACGAGATGCAAGGCATGCCCTCGGGGATGCCTTTTCGAATCTCTCCGAGGTCGTCGAGCTTGCCCACGAATAGGAGCTTCGACTCGCTGTGGTCGAGGATGTAGTCGACCGTCTCGGCCCTGAGCGTTGGATACAGGGCGACGCTCACGTGCCCGGCCATCCAAATCGCCAGGTCCGTGAAGATGAAGTGCGCGCAGTTCTTCGAGATGATCGCGATGTTGCTGCCGGGCTCCAAGTCGAGCGACTTCAAGTGAGCCGCCATCCGCCTGACTTGATCCATGCCCTGGGCCCAGGTGTACGTCTCGACCTCGCCCTTGTTGATCGGCTGCGTCATCCACAACTGGTCCGGTGCGGTCTTTTCCCAGCGATAGGCGTCGTCTAGGACGAGTGTGGGTTCGGTCATGTGCCGCTCCTCGTTCCCACGGGCCTCCGAGCATACACCGCCGATTTGGTATACACGCAGCCAATCGAACCTGAATGAGAGCCGCCGGGCTTTCGCTCGAACTCGAGCGCGCCACGGGCGCCTGTTGTTCTTGCCGTGTTTGGGGACCTAACGGCTTTCGGATCTCTCACCGGGCGTATAGGGTTTGCCCTCCTGAGCTCGAAGGGGAGGAGAAGATCCATGGCGCGACAAGTTGTATGTAAGGAATCGGAGCTGCCGGTTGGGACGATGAAGGCCTTCAAGGCCGGTGACACGAGCATCCTCGTCTACCACCTAGAGGACGGCTTTCACGCGACGCAATCGCACTGCACGCACATCTTCGCGCCGCTCGGACGCGGCAAGATCGTCGACGGATGCCGCATTCAGTGTCCGTTTCATCGCGCGGAGTTCGATATTCGGACGGGCGAGGTCCACAACTGGGCCAACTTCCCACCCGGCATCCAGCTACTCAATGTCGTGCGCAGTGAGAAGGCGCTGAAGACCTATCGCGCGGTTGTAGAGGACGGCGACGTGGTGGTGGAGGTGTAGCGGGGACGGTAGGCGCTGGGCGGGGCGCACGATTGGCGCCCGTCTCCCCGAAAACGCAAACCATGCGCATCGGGACACTCGAGAAGCAAGCAATTGCGGGGGTGTTCGGTTGGCATGCGGTTTGCTCCCTAGTGGAGGCGAAGCCGCGGGGCTGCGCGGCTTCGGGGAGGTGTTCCATGCGTTCATTTTCACGTCTCGCTCTAGGGTTCGCGATGCCGATTGTGCTCTTTGCCGGCTGCGAGAGCGAAGGCGGCGCACCTCCCGCACCCGAGCTTTTCGCGGACCCTGAGGTCTGCGACGTTCCGTGTGAGCTTGTGCTCGACTCCGGCCTCGAGCCCTCCGAGGGCAGGCTGCTGACTTTCTCCTGGGACTTGGGAGACGGACCGGTCCCGGGCGATGCACGCTTGCTTCACATGTTTGAGGAAGCCGGAAGCTACACGGTGTCGGTCACCGCATCCGACGGTCAGTCGAGCACGACGGACACGACGACGGTGCTCGTCGAAGAGCAACCCAAGGCCAGTGGCGTCGTTGACGAATCAGGCGGGACCGTCTCCCAAGGCGCGTGTACCGTCACGGTCCCTGAAGACGTCGCCCCGGAAGCACTCGCCCTCGAAGTCACGGAGCTTCCGTCCATGCAGCTCGCCGCCGAGCGGTCCATCGGCACGGGAGAGTTTACCGCGTTGGGTAGCGCGTACGACGTGGACATGCCGCTGAAGCCAAGCACGGCGGTGGCCATCTCCGTAAAGGACGCGGGTGCCGAAGGCGTGAACCCGAGCGAGCTTGCGTGGCTGGTGCGCATGATCGCCCACCCGGTCCCTCCCGCGAACCGACCCGACGTCGTCTACAGCCCAGCGCCACTCGCCGACTACGTTTTGGTCCCGGTGACGAAGGTCGATGAAGACGGAACGGCTCACGGCGAAATCTACGACCGAAAGCGCTTCCAATTGGTGCGCCTGAACGAGCCACTCATCGCCGAGTCGGTAGCGCTCGAGGCTGCCACCGCTCAGAAGGCCGCAACGCCGCTTGCGCCCATCATCATCTTCAAGTGGAATCCTTCACGGATCACCATCACCGACTACAAGAACGCGATCGTCGAAGGCTTGAACGAGTCGCGAAAGGCTCTCGTCGACAAGGGTCAGTTCCGGGGACCGGAGGGAGCCGTCATCGTCTACGTCGGGAAGCTAAAGAACCCAGACTGGGACGCCTTTGTCCCGTTCTTCGACCGCCACACCATTCACATGAGGCACACGCTCGAGTCGACCGACATCGTGAAGAAGGTCGTGGCTCACGAGTTCTTCCATCTCATTCAGAACCACTACACCAATCAGCTATCTACGCGGGTTTACCACCAGAAAGACGGTTGGTTCGCCGAGGGCACCGCGACTTGGGCCATGGACGAAGTGTTCGACGACATTCGCGACTCCTACCACGCGACTCCTTGGGCGCGATTCACGATTCCATTACTCAAGGAGGCCGAGACGACCGCGGCCTTGCACGCCTACCGCAATGTTGCTTTCTGGAAGTGGGCCGAGACCAACAACCCGACGATCATTCGACGGACGCTCGAGGCTCACTATGCATCGACGCACAGCACCTTGGCCGGAGCACGCAACCCCGTCGAGAACGGCGCGATCGTCGACTATCTCCTTGCATATTGGGGGCTCGGGGTGGAGCTGGATTTCCTCGATTTCACCTACAAGGCGCGATACCTCAAAGACTTCGACACTGGGGAAACCCGCGACGGCGAGATCTGGTCCCAAGGCAGCAAGCAGCTAGGAAGGCCGAAGGAGATTCAGTTCACAAACGGCGCCAACGTATCCAAGGTTGCCGGCGACGCGCCGAACAATACGGTGACGGTTAAGTTCGAGCTCAAGCCGCACCTGACCGCCGAGGTGATTCAGATTAAGAGCGTCGACCTGGAAGGGACGCTGCACGTGCGGTTTCTCGCGCCTTCCGCGCCGCTCGACGCCAAGCTCTTGGTGGTCGACAAAGCCAGCTACGATAAGATCGAGGCGGACACCGTCCGCGACACGTCGAGTACCAGTAGAGACCTGACGGCGAAGCTCAGCCCGGACGAACACGCGTACATTTTCGTGGTCGACCCGCGCTGGAACTACACCACGAGCACTGCGCCCATCGAGGGCGAGCTCGAGGTTTGGGTCGAGGACCCTTGTGGCTCGATTGGAGGCAACGTGATCGACGTGACCACCGAAAGCGAGCTGCAGAGCGCTCTGATGAGCGCGAGCCCAGGATCGACCGTGCGATTGGCCGCCGGCACCTACTCTCCGCCCATCATCGACTGGCCCACCCCTGAGTTCGGACCGTTTGGCGGCAACGTCCTCGTCCAAGACCTTACCCTCATGGGCGCAGGCGAAGGTCAGACGACCATCGTCATGACAGGCGACCCGTACGCGGGCTTGGGTCTGAAGACTTACGGCAATGCGACCTTGCGTAACCTCACCATCGACGCGGGGGACAGCGAGCCCGCCATCGACTGCCTCGACGCAAAGCACGTGACCCTATGCAACGTGACGCTCCTGGCCTCCTCGACAACGGACTTCGGCATCATTTGGGGTCCGTGGAGCGGTGGTTCGACCTCGTTGAGCCTCTACGACTCGACGCTTGCGCATCCGGACCGTGAACAGTTTGGCATCGGCATCTTTTTGCAGTCTTGCTATGAGACCCCTGCGATCGTCAGCGCCGAGCTCAGCCTCACCAGCGTCTCGGGCTGGGGACAAGGCGTATTGTACTCCTCCGGAGAAGGCCAGTGTGGGTCCGTTTCGGTGAGCGCAGATTGCGACGGGTTCTCGAACAACGACTACAACGTGGTCGAAGAGACCTGCAGCGGTGGCGTGTGCACCACCAACGAACAGTGCCCGTAGAAACTCAGGGAGCCGACTTCCACGTTGTGGCTTCGCGAGCGTGACGGTATCGTCTCGGACGAAGAAGAGCTGAGGCAGTATGACGGAGAACACCGCGCTCGTGACCGTGACTGGGGCCTCCGGGTTCATAGCTCTGCATTGCGTGCGCGAGCTGCTGCGCGAAGGCTACCGGGTTCGCGGGACAGTGCGCAGCCTCGACAAAGAGCCAGCGATCCGGGCGGCGCTAGCCCTTGACGACGAGGCCGAAGCGCGTTTGTCGTTCGTCGCCGCCAACCTCCTCGAGGACGACGGGTGGCCGGCAGCGGTGGGGGGTGCTCGGTACGTGCTTCACGTGGCCTCGCCTCTCCCGGCAGCACCCACTGAGCACGAGGAGGATCTCATTCGCCCCGCGCAAGATGGGACGCTCCGCGTGTTGCGTGCCGCGCAGGCTGCGGGCGTCTCACGTGTGGTCATGACCTCGTCCATCGCTGCGATCGTCTACAACGAGAAGGGCGATCGCGGGGAGCCCCTCGATGAGAGCGACTGGTCAGACCTCAACCGAGCGCTGGGGGCATATGAAAAGAGCAAGACTCTCGCCGAGCGCGCGGCGTGGGAATTCATCGAGGGCCTATCAGGAGATTCCCCCATGGAGCTGGCCGTGATGAACCCGACCTACGTCCTCGGGCCGTCGCTGCTCGGCGCGGACAAC
>JAFDFW010000690.1 GCA_019309605.1 Deltaproteobacteria bacterium
AAGGGTAGCGGAGGCACCATCGCCCTGGGCAATGCGGAGATCACGGGCCCCAACTCCGTCGAGGTGACGAGCGCAGACGGCAACAAAGAAAGCTACACGGCCAGCAAAGGCATTATCGTCGCGACTGGGACGCAGATGATCCAAATCCCCGGCTTCGAGCCGGACGGCGACGTCGTGATCACCGCCCGCGAGGCCGTGAGCCTTCAGAGCGCGCCCCAAAGCATGGTGCTCATCGGTGGCGGCGTCATCGGGCTCGAGCTCGGCATGGTCTATCAAAAGCTGGGCACCAAGATCACGGTCGTCGAGATGATGGACCAACTGCTTCCGGGGACTGACCCCGATCTGGTTCGCGTCGTGCAGAAGCACCTGAAGAAGGGCGGCGCCGACGTTCACCTCGAGAGCAAAGCCACCAAGCTCGATAAGAGCGGCGGCCGGGCGAAGGTCACCATCGAGACCGACGGCAAGGAACAGGTCGTCGAAGCGGAGAAGGTTCTCGTCGCGGTGGGTTTCAAGCCCAACTCGGCGGGCGTTGGCCTCGAGAGCGCCGGGGTGCAGCTCGACGAGCGCGGCCACATTGCGATCGATGACCAGATGCGCACGAACGTGCCTTCGATCTTTGCAATCGGCGACGTCGCTGGAATGCCCTACCTGGCGCACAAGGCATCGAAGGAAGGCGAGATCGCCGCAGAGGTCATCGCCGGGCACAAGTCGGCGCGCGACTACCGCGGGATGCCAGCGGCGATCTTCACAGACCCGGAAATCGCGACGGTCGGCATGACCGAAACCGAAGCGAAGGCCGAAGGCAGGAAGGTCAAGATCGGCAAGTTCCCCTTCGCTGCGTCTGGGCGCGCGATGGCGGTCAGCGAAACCGACGGGTTCGTCAAGGTCATCATCGACGAGGCTGACCATCAGTTGCTGGGCGTTGCGATTGTCGGACCTGAGGCGAGCGACCTGATCAGCGAATCGGCGCTCGCACTCGAGATGTGCGCGTTTGCTGAAGACGTCGCGCTCACGGTGCACCCCCACCCGACCCTCGGCGAAGGCGTCATGGAAGCCTTCAAGCATGCGTTGGGCGAGGCGGTTCACATCATGAACCGCTAAGGGGCCCTGTGCTGTTTTGCCGTCTCGGAACCGTCGACTACGCTGAAGCGCATCGGCTTCAGAAGGAGCTGCAGGCCAAGCGGATCGCCGGCGCGATCGGCGACACCGTGTTGCTGCTGGAACACCCGCCGGTGTTGACGATGGGGCGTTCGTCGAAGGAGCGTCACGTTCTCGCAACGCCCGAAGTGCTCGAGGCGCGCGGGATCTCGGTGCACGAAGTCGGGCGTGGCGGCGACGTCACCTATCACGGGCCGGGTCAGCTCGTCGCCTATCCGATCATCGACCTCAAGCCCGACCGACGTGACGTTCGCAAGTACGTGTGGTCTCTCGAAGAGACGATGATTCGTACCTGTGCGGATTTCGGTTTGTCGGCGGCGAGGGTCGAGGGGTTGAACGGAGCCTGGATTGGTGACCGCAAAGTCGGCGCGGTCGGCGTGCGCATCAGCCAATGGGTCACCATGCACGGCCTCGCACTCAACGCGAACAGCGACCTCACGCACTTCGACCTGATCGTCCCTTGCGGCATTCAAGACAAATCCGTCACTTCCCTTTCCGCCGAGCTCGGCCGCACGACCTTCGTGGCCGACGTCATCGAACCTCTCGCACGACACTTCGCCGAGCTCTACGAGAGCGAGGTGGAATGGCTGGACGCCCTCCCCGGCGGGCTCAGCTCTTTAGGAAGTACCTGATCGCGCTCTGACCCATCGCGGTCGTCCCGGCGCCGGCGACGCCAGCCGACACCGCGGTACCCGCCCCAGGCACGAATTTGGCGATCGTTTGCGCTGCAAAACGCAGGCCCATACCGAGACCGCCGACGACCCCGAGACTGCCGAGCCATTCGGCCACTGTCCTCTTGCCCCAGTTTCGGCCGCTCAGATATGCCAGCGAGCTCACCATCATGGCTTGCAAGGGTCCAAGTACCACCATGTCGGAAAATGGAACGGGCGTGAGCCCGACCGTAACCGACACAGCCGTGCACGATTGAACGATCTCGTGGCCGATCCGAACACGCGCTTCTTCGGCGCGCGTCAACGCTCGGGCCGCTTCGAGCCGCCCTTCTTCAGGCAAGGCAAGCACCATGGCTTCGGAGAGTCCCCGTAGGCCCTCGCCGCTGATTGCCGACACAGCGCGCGGCGGGTCCGCTCCCAGGCCTGAGTCACGAATCTTCGCTTCGAGCTGGTTGCGGGCGGCCTCGACGTCCGATCAAATCCGAGTGGGTCAAGAGCGGAAACACTCGCAAGGGCCCGCCCCCTTCGGGAACATCAGCAAGCAAGCTCTTGGCACGCTCGATGATCCGTCCCACGTCCTGCGCGTTGTTCGGCTCGAAAGTGAGGAGCACGAGGTCGGGTGTTTCGTCTACGAGCGCGGTGTTCCATTGCGAGCGTGCCGCCGTAGCGTCCACGTCGATCTCGAGCCAATTGACCTTCGCTCCTTCGTGCTCGAGATGCACCCATTGGCCGTGCTCGGCATGCAACGGAACCCGCACCGGCGATCGTTCGACAAGCGCGCGAAGCAAGGTCGACCTTCCGCTGCTCGCCAACCCCAACGCGGCGATGCGAGGGGGGCGGCGCCGGTAGAGCAACGCACGAAGCCCCCCCAAATC
>JAFDFW010000691.1 GCA_019309605.1 Deltaproteobacteria bacterium
ACGGCGACAGTCATCTCGGGAACTTCTTCGTGACGGGCGACCGCATGGGCATGCTCGACTGGCAGGCCGTGCAATGGGCCAAGGGCATCCGCGACGTGCAGTACTTCCTGATCAACTCCTTGCGCGAAGACGTACTCGCGGCCCATGAGCGCGAGCTCATCGAGCATTACGTCGCCGAGCTCGACATCCATGGCGTGACGCTTCGCTACGAAGAAGCTTGGGAACAGTACCGAGCGTACTCGTTTCAGACCCTAATGACCTCGGTCGTCTCGTTGGGCACCGCCTCGATGACCGACATGGAGGAGGTCCTCCAGACGATCCTCGCCCGCTCTGTTGCGGCAGTGCGGAGGGTGCGCTTCGCCGACTGGTTCGACGCGCTCAGCTGACCTCGAGCGTTACTGCGTCACGTCCCGCATCATTACGACACCTTCGACGGCGCCGAGATAGAACGTGCCGTCCGGGTGCGCATGGACCTGGCCGGTGGAAGAGGTTCTGGGACCGATCCTCCACGTCCGGATCTGCGCCATAGCCCCAGATGATGCCGCTCTCCGTGGCCAGTTGGGCGCTGTTGCCGATCGACGTGTCGTTCTTCCAGACGTTCTCGCAGCCGGTTGCGTTGCCATCGGCGTCACGCGCAACGTGCCAGCGCTCGATGCCAGGCTGGATCGTGTTTGCAGGTGCGAACGGCCCACCGAAGCCGCCATTGTTCACGACGATGATGTCGTCGTTGTAGCCGACGACGGTGTTCTCGGTCGCGCTCTCGCCTTCGCGAAAGAGGGGAACCTTGCAGATGGGTGGATTACCCATCGCCTTGTCCAGCACCAGCAGGTTGATCTGACCGTCGGCGTTGTCGCAGATCGAGATGAGGTCGTCCTCCGTTCCGAGGAGGGTTGGGCTGGTGCCCGAACCCGGTAGAATCCCGCCGATGGCGCTTCCTGGATCGTACGGCGCTTCCCAGTCGGTCTGAATCTTGCCATCGCCATCGACCGAAAGACGGAAGACCGACTCGTAGGTGACGAAGTAAATCGCGTCCTCGTCGACCACCATCGAGTTCTGAAGCCCTTGCTCGAGGTCCGTCCATTCGATGTGGTCGGCTTCCGGGTCGAAGTAACCGATGCGGCCGTCGGTTACCATGAACCAGACCCGGCCGTCCCAGTCGACAACGGTGTCCTGAAGCATCGGGTCCGTCGTCTCCACCGCGGGGGCGAGGCCCGGGATCACCTTGGTGTAGTCCTGGACGAACTGTGGTGCGCCCTCGATCACCTCGATGTGATACTGCTCTAGCCGGTTCGTGGCGGGCCCGAGAATGAAGTTCTCATCCTTGTCCATGCTGAAGTAGGCGCCGCCCGCCGAGCTCGGGAAAAACGGTCGCGTCCCCAGGTCCCGTTCCGCAACGATGTTCAGGTTCTCGTTGTCGAACATGATGAGCCTGACGTGCAGCTCGTTTTCGGCGGTGAATACAAAACAGCTGCCCACCACGTAGCCGTCCTCCAAGATCGTCATCATCGCGCAAACGCCAGCGGGGCTCCCCAAGTGATTCGTCGTGATCTCGAGCTCCGGGCCCACGGGGCCGCTGCGATTGTAGACGGCGGAGTTGTAGTGATCGTTGTGAATGCGCGAGTCGCCCGTGTTGTTGAGGAAGGGATGCGGCGTGAGCTCGAGGGGGGGAACCGGCGCAGCCACGACCGCTTCACCCACCCACGGCTCGATCCCGAGCTCCCCTGGCGTGCTCCGAGGAATCGGCGTCGCCTCACGAATCGGCTCAAATCGCCCCTCCGTCGGCGGGGTACTGCTGTCAGCACAGCCAAGCGCAGAGAGCGCCACCAGCGCTGAGAAGACAGAAACAAACCTGAGAGCTCCACGATGGGAGAAAGAGAAACAGTGCATGGTCGGGCTCCTTATCCGCGCAACGGCTGATGATCAAACTGCCACCCCATTTGGCACATGACACAAGATATGTCAACTGTATCATCCGAAGAAAAACGGGACAGTCCCCTTTTCTAAGGGTTAATGGTCGGGGAGGCAGGCGTGAAGCGCTGGGAAATACGTGGTCTGACGTCGAAGCGTGTTCGGGCCTTCGACCCCGACGAGGTGACCGCCCGAGGCGCTCCCGAAACCGACCCTCGTTCTGTTGGGCTGGGGCCTGACGACGTCGAGTCGATTTGGAGCGCGGTCGTCGACTTCTACAAGACCGGCTTTCACCCGGCGCTCGGCCTCTGCATTCGTAGGCGAGGAGAGGTGATCCTCGATCGTACGATCGGCCATGCGCGAGGGAACTCGCCGGACGACCCCGAGGGCACGCCGCTGGTGCCCGCCACGCCCAAGACACTCTTCAACTTCTTCTCCGGCTCGAAGGCGGTCACTGCGATGCTCGTGCACTTGCTTGTGCAGCGGGAGCAGCTGCACGTCGACGAACCAGTGGCCACGTTCATTCCGGAGTTTGCTCGCAACCGAAAACACCGAATCACGATCCGGGATCTTCTCACGCATCGTGGCGGAATTCCGGACGTGCCCGCCGAGGCTGCGAACCTCGACCTGTTGCAAGATCCGCAACGCATCATGGAGCTGATCTGCGAGCTCGAACCGACT
>JAFDFW010000106.1 GCA_019309605.1 Deltaproteobacteria bacterium
CGAGCCCGCCGTCGACTGCCTCGACGCAAAGCAGGTCACCTTGTGCAACGTCACAATTGAGGCGTCTTCAACGACGGACTACGGGATCATTTGGGGGCCGTGGAACGGCGGATCAACATCATTGAGCATCTACAACTCGACCCTCGTACATCCGGACCGTGAGCACCTAGGTACCGGCATCAGTTTGCAATCCTGCTACCAGCCACCGGCGATCGTCACCGCTGAGCTCAGCCTCACGAGCGTTTCGGGATGGGGAGACGGCGTGTCGTGGTCCACTGGAGACAGCGAGTGCGGGTCCATTTCGGTCACCGCAGACTGTGATGGCTTCTCGAACAACGACTACAACGTGGTCGAATGGGTCTGCACTGGCGGGGTGTGCACCGGCAACGAGAAGTGCCCGTAGAAGCTAGAGGCTCTGCAAGTACAGAATTGCCTCGGCTGCGTCGGTGCGTAGGCAGGCGTTCGCGTTGACCTTCTTCTTGAGAAGGCCTTCGGTGCGAATGCGCTTCTGGGCGGAGTCGAGAGCGGGGATCGCCTTCTTGTCACCCAGCGCGCGAAGCTTGGCAACCGCGTCCTTGCGGTCGAAGCAGGTCTCTCCCTGGTCGAGGTCGAGCAAGTATGAGCCCAGGCGGTCGATCTGATCGCCCAGGCCTACGTCCTCGGCAACGGTGACAGCGTGCTGGCGCCTGAATAGGGTCTCGTCCGACGACGCAAGGCTGACGAGTTGCTCTTCGGCGTCGCTGTCCTCCACTTCGCGGACCAAGGTCCCCATGAAGTCGAGCGTCGCGTCGACGACGCCAGGCGCCTTCTTGTCGAGCATGAGCTCGAGATTGGTGCGCATCAGTTCGTCCTTGGCGAGCTTCGGTTCCAGCACGATGGCCTTTTCGTAGGCCACGAGCGCCAGGATGCTGCGCTGAGCACTCGCATGGGCGTGACCAAGCACCATTTGCGCGTACGGCTCTTCGCGCACGTCCTTCTTGTGTTCGATCAGATACGCCGCAGCTTCCTTCGGGCGCCCCTGTTCGAGCATCTCTGCGGCCGCCTCCGCCTCCGGACCATGCTTCGCTGCAACCATCGGCAAGTGGTTGCGCGTAGGAAGGTAGTCAGGGCCCTGGCTGCGGAAGACGAAGACCATCAAGGCCGTGAAAGCGATGACCGCCGCCATACTCGTCGCGATCTGCGCGGGCGTCCTCCGCTTGGTCACCGCGCGCGCGACTGCCGGAGCAACGGTTTCCCTGAAGCCCTCGGCAACCAGCGACGGAATCTCCCGCAACCCCGACTCGCCGTCGGCCGAAAACGCAGACGCTTCAGCGTCGAGGATCTCATCGATCCGCGCGATGTACTCGGCCGCGGTCGGGATTCGGTCTTCCCTGTGCTTCTCGAGCCCTTTTCGTATCAGCGCTTCGACGCTCTTTGGCACGCGCGCACCGGGTGCGACCTTGCGGAGCGGAGGCACCTCAGCCGAGGTGTGCATGCTCAGGAGCGCCACCACCTCTTCTGCCTCGAAAGGCGGCACACCGCTGATCATCTCGTACAGCATGACCGACAGCGCATAGATGTCCGCACGCGCATCGATCGGCTGGCCGAACGCCTGCTCGGGCGCGATATAGGTGGGCGTGCCGATCGTGACACCGAGCTGCGTCAGTCGTGGGTCATTACTCGGCAGGTTCGCACCATCAAAGAGCTTCGCGATTCCGAAATCGAGGATCTTGGCGAAGTCGGGGTCCTCATCCTGCTCGACGAGGATGACATTCTCAGGCTTCACATCGCGGTGAACGATGCCGGCGTCGTGCGCGCACACCAGTGCGCTCAATACATGGCGTGCGATGTGTAAGGCACGCTTCCATTCGATCCTGTGCTCCCGGTCGAGAAGGTCAAATAGGGAAACACCGTCCAGCACCTCGAGCACCATGTAGAGCGTGCCATCCTCGAGACGCCCGAAGTCCGAGACGTTAACGCAGTTCGGGTGGTCGACGCGACCGGTCGCGAAGGCCTCGCGCTCGAAGCGCATCGTGACTTCGTCGATGCCTTCCACCGCGGGGTGCAACAGCTTCAGTGCGACGGGGCGCCTGAGCGAAAGGTGCTCCGCGAGATAGACGCAGCCCATCCCGCCGGAACCGAGGACGCCGGTAATGCGGAACTTCGAGTCCAAGACGTCCCCGATCCGCGGAATCTGAGCTTCGAGGGCAGCCGGGAGCGTAGGCGCTCGACTCCCCACTTCTGACGTACGCACGGATACAGTATTGCCAAAATCTGAGCCCGCCGCCTGCAAGACTCGGATGGAGCGTGAACGCATCGGAACTGCGCGAAAAGACTCGTATCCACCTGGAAGCGCACATCACGACATGCGAGATACATCACAAGATGAAGTGCCCGCCCCTGAGAGCATGTCACGCGCTTGGCTTGTTGCTCGCCGTGCTGCTGTCGATAGCCGCGACGGCCGAGGCCCAGATCCCGAAGACCGTGGAGTCTCCCTACGCTGCGCCATCGGACCAAGCGCTGCTGGTGTTCTCGCGCCCTCGCCGCAGACAAGCAAGCGAGACTGCCTATCGAGTAGTCACCCAAGCCGGCCGGTGCATCGCGGTGCTTTACAACGGCTGGCAGATGGCCGCGCCGATCTGGCCGGGAAAGCACATGCTCATGGTGATCACCGGCACGGCACCACCCACCATCCAGCTCGTGAAGCTCAACCTCAGCGCGGGCAAGACGTATGTCGTCAACCTGCGCTCACGCGTGAATATGAAAAGCCCGGTGGAGATCGAGGTCGTGAGGCGCGCCGCCCAGCCGCTCGAAGCGTTTCCGGCCGCGGTCCGGGAGCTCGCGCCTGCCAAGCCGAACTTGCGGCAATGCACCGAATGGATCTCGTGGAAGCGCTCGAAGATCGAACCAAAGGCGGAACAAGCCAAGCGGAAGTGGGACGAGGCCGACGACGCACACCGTGATGCTCATACCGTACGCCGCAACGACGGGTGGACAGCAGCCGAGGTCCGGGAACCCTGAGCTACGAGGCCTGGCCGTCGGCCAAGTCGGCGAGATTCCAGCGCTTGAGCGCGCGGCGGAAGCTCCGCGGGTTGGTATAGCCGGCGTGTCGCATGACCTCGTCGGGCGTTTGGTTACGCTCGAACCCCTCTAGGAGGATCGATTTGCGGACCGCGTCGATCAAGGCGCGGAATGAAGCGCCGATGCGACTGCCTCGATGCTCGACTGCCCTCTCGGGAGCAGGAGCCTGATGCGATCGCGAACCGTGTCGCTGAACTCGTGGGACTCGAGCGCGGCATGAAGCCCGGCGGCGACACCTTGAAGCTGGCCGTGCAGCACTTGATTGCCGTGCGCGAGCGGAAGGCTCCACGCGTCGTCGTCAGCCAGGATGGCACTCTTCTCTTGGCCGAAGAGCACGGAGCAGCCAAACGCGCGCGTGTACTTCTGAATGTCGCCGCGGTAGGGATGTTCGAAGTGAACCTCGCGCGCTTGGAACTTGCCGTCCGTCGCAAAGCGGAGCAGCTTCATGGCGAAGACCGCCATAAATTCGATCTCATGGGGGGTGATGGGAAGCTCGTGCTCGATCTTGTGGATGTTCAGCACGTGATACTCGGGATGCTCGCCCAGAGTGATGACGCGGCCGTGCGACAACAACTCTTGATACCGCAGGCTCGCCTCGAGGCCCTCGCCTACGGTCTCGGCGCTCGTTAAGAGCAAGACGACGAGGTGATCGGCGCGCGGCTCCCAAGCCTCGGCGGCGCTGAGCCCGAGGTGCCTGTCCCCACTCTGCGCAAGCGCTGCGCGCCAGAAGCGGCCCAATGCGTCGCGAGGGGGCCGGCTGTTGGCATCCATGAAGATGTTGATATCGGTGCCGACCTGCTCACAAAGGGCCTCGACATCCAAGCCGAGCGCGCGGAACGAACCGACGACGCCGCGGGCCCAGGCACCTGTCACTCGGCCTCCCGAATTCTCCCTGTCTTTCCCGGATAAGTCGCCCACCACAGGCCATCGATCCACATCAGCGAGAGAATTTCAAGCCTAGAGGGTGAATTGTCCCGAATTGTGGCGCGTTCGGTGCCTCCTTTTGTCGCCGCAAATGCAGCAGGGCGGCCTAGGTTCCACTTGTCATTCGGTTCGAGGCGGGCACCAGCGGTTCGGGAACGCAGACAAAGGATGAGCCCACCATCCCATCCAGAGTCAGGCGAAACAGCGTTCCCCTAAGATGGTGCCCGTCTCGGCCTCCCTTAATCACCAGAAGCCGATCAACGTCCTAGGACGCTGATCGGCTTCCTTTTTTTGAAACCGTTCGCTCGCTTGACACCTGCTGTTGCCCACGGCGTCAAGCGGTACAACCGTCGTGCCAATGGGCTATCTCTGCAATATGCTGAGCGTGACCTGCCCCCTCACCGTGCGCGTGACGCACAGACAGCGCGCACCCGTGAAGCACAGTCGCAGCGAGAAATTCGTCCCATGAGTGCGCTGGATCGCTATCTCGATGATCTGGACGCAAGCGTCGACGGCGACACGCTGCTGACGCGATTCCTCGAATACGCGAGCGATCAAGGGCTCGAGCTTTACCCGGCGCAGGAAGAAGCGGTGATGGAGCTCTTCGTCGGGAACAACGTGGTCCTCAACACGCCGACGGGGTCCGGGAAGTCGCTGGTGGCGCTGGCGGCTCACTTTCGCTCGGTCGCGCTCGGTGAGCGTTCCTTTTACACGGCGCCGATCAAAGCTTTGGTGAGCGAGAAATTCTTCGATTTGTGTCGAGTGCTCGGGCCGCAGCGCGTGGGGATGATGACCGGTGATGCAACGGTCAATCGTGACGCGCCGGTGATCTGCTGCACCGCCGAGATCTTGGCCAACCTTGCGTTGCGGGAAGGCGAGCGGGCCGAGGTCGACAGCGTCGTGATGGACGAGTTCCACTATTACGCCGACAGGGACCGCGGAGTCGCCTGGCAGACTCCACTGCTCACCCTGCCCCAGGCGCGATTCCTGCTGATGAGCGCGACGCTTGGGGAGACCCGTGTGTTCGAGGACGCGATCACGGAGCTGACCGGCGTGACGACGACGCTGGTGAAGAGCACCGATCGGCCCGTGCCGCTCGATTTCTCGTACAGCGAAGAGAATCTGCAGAACGCGGTCGTCGGGCTGTTGGAGGACGGAAAGGCGCCGATTTACATCGTGCACTTCGCGCAGCGCGCGGCGACCGAGCAAGCCCAGAGCTTCATGAGCATCGACTTTCTCTCCAAAGACGAGAAGAAGGCGGTGAAAGAGGAGTTGAGGGGGACGCGCTTCGACACGCCGTTCGGCAAAGAGCTCAAGAAGTTCCTGCATCACGGTATCGGCGTGCACCACGCCGGGATGCTGCCGAGGTACCGACGCCTGGTGGAGCGATTCGCGCAGGAAGGGAAGCTACGAATCATTTGCGGGACGGACACCTTGGGAGTCGGCGTGAACGTGCCGATCCGCACGGTGCTCTTCACGAAGCTCTGCAAGTACGACGGTGAGAACACCAAAGTGCTGACCGTTCGAGACTTCAAGCAGATCGCAGGGCGCGCCGGGCGCCGCGGTTTCGACACACACGGCAGCGTCGT
Organism: Deltaproteobacteria bacterium; assembly: GCA_019309605.1. Classification (GTDB taxonomy): domain Bacteria; phylum Myxococcota_A; class Polyangia; order Polyangiales; family Houyiibacteriaceae; genus SG8-38. Next base: position 5,574 of record JAFDFW010000106.1, read on the forward strand.
CGCGCAAGCGCCTGAGCACGCGATCGAGAACAACAAGCTTCGAGCAAAGGCTGGCGGAGACCCGAAGAAGCTGCGGAAGATCAAAACGCGGCAGCCGCCGGAGCGGGGCTACGCGCATTGGGACGCCGACACGTTCACGCGACTTCAGGAGTCTGCGCCAGAGCCGCTGATGTCTCGTTTCCGTGTGAGCAACGCGATGATCCTCAACCTCTTCGAGCGGGAGGACAACGGCTGTCTCGCGCTCCGGCGCCTCATTCGCAGCAGTCACGAGGGGCCGGGCGCCAAGCGGCAGCATGCACGGCACGCGATCGCGATGATCCGCTCTCTTCGGGATGCGGGGGTGATTGCCCTCGGCCCCGACGGGGCGCGGGTAAACGAAGACTTTCAGTCCGACTTCTCGCTCAACCAGGCGCTGTCGCTGTACGTGGTCGAGGCGGTCGACGTGCTCGATCCCGAGGATGCGGCGTACCCGCTAGACGTTCTCACGCTCGTCGAAGCCACGCTCGAACAACCGTGGGCCGTTCTCTACGGGCAAACCAACACGCTCAAGGGGCGCGCCGTCGCTGCGATGAAGGCGGAGGGCATCGAATACGACGAGCGCATGGCCGAGCTCGACAAGATCGACTACCCGAAGCCAAACGCGGAATTTCTCTACGCCACGTATGACTTGTTCTCCGAGCGTCATCCCTGGGTCGGCAACGATGTGCTTCGGCCGAAGTCGATTGCGCGGGACATGTACGAGCTCGGCATGAGCTTCGTCGAGTACGTGAAGGAATATGGGCTTCAGCGCTCCGAGGGTGTGCTGCTGCGCTACCTGACCGACGCCTACAAGGGCTTCGTCCAAACGGTGCCCGAATCGGCAAAGACCGACGAGCTCTATGATGTCTCCGACTGGCTCGGACTCACGGTGCGGTCGGTGGATGCAAGCCTTCTCGACGAGTGGGAGCAGCTGCAAGCGCCCGATGACGATGTCGTCGCGCCGGCGGAGCGACACGACGACGAACCCTTCGACATCACCAAAGACGTGCGTGGCTTCACCACGATGGTGCGCAACGCCGTGTGGCAGATCGTGCGGTTCATGGCGTTCAAACAGTACGACCGCGCCGCCGAGGCGTTATCCGAGGCTTCCGAAGCGAACGAATGGGACCCGGGACGTTTCCGGGAAGCCCTGACGCCCTATTGGACGGAGTACGACGCCATCCAAATCGGCCCAGACGCACGCAGCAGCGCACAACTGAAGATCGAGCAAGGTGAATCGGACTGGACCCTCACCCAAATCCTGCTCGACCCAGACGAACACCGCGGCTGGCACATGCGGTTCAAGATCAACCTCCCGGCAAGCCGCGAGGCAGGCGTCCCAGTGCTCACGTTGCTAAGCGTAAGCGACTAACAGAGCGGAATCGTCGACTATCCCGTTTCATTGCCGGACGCCTGCAGCGGCAATTGGTCGCGCCCCACACCATCACCTAGGCAGCACCGTCTTCCTTGGCATCTTGGAGGTCGACCGGGTTTTCCTCGGCTAAGTCGAGCATTTCGGTGCTGGCGTCGGCGGGGAGCTCTTCTACGGAGCGGAGCTTTCGTTCCATTGCGCGGGTTCGGACGCCGGTTTCTTCGATTGTGCGGCCGGCGGTTTCGAGCTGGCGTTTCACCTTGTCCAGCACGTCACCAAACTTGCCGAACTCGTGTTTGACGGCGCCGAGAACCTTCCACACTTCGCTCGAGCGTTGCTCGATAGCGAGGGTTTGAAAGCCGATGCGCAGGCTGTTGAGGAGGGCGGCAAGGGTGGTCGGCCCGGCGACGACGATGCGATGCTCACGTTGCAAGCGCTCAACCAAACCGGGATGGCGAAGCGCCTCCGAGTAGAGCCCTTCGGTCGGCAGGAAGAGGATCGCAAAGTCGGTCGTCAGCGGCGGGTTCAAGTACTTGCTGCCGACGTCTTTGGCGGAATCCTGAATCGAACGGATGAGGGCGCTTTGCGCTTGTTGCACCGCGGCGGCGTCGCCATTTTCACTCGCCTCGACGAGGCGTAGGTAATCTTCCTGCGGGAACTTCGAGTCGATCGGAAGCCACACGCACTGGTCGGGATCCCCGCTCGCACCCGGTAGCCGGATCGCGAACTCGACGACGTCACGCGAATCGGGGCGCGGCTTCACGTTGCGATCGAACTGCTCGGGCGTGAGGATCTGCTCGAGCAACGCGCCGAGCTGCACCTCGCCCCAGGTGCCGCGGGTCTTCACATTGGTGAGCACCTTCTTGAGGTCACCCACCCCACTCGCAAGGCTTCGCATCTCGCCGAGGCCCTGCTGCACCGCTTCGAGTCGATCGCCGACGAGCTTGAACGACTCCCCGAGCCGTTTCTCGAGTGTGCTCTGAAGCTTCTCGTCGACCACCTCGCGCATCTGTTCGAGCTTCCGTTCGTTGCTGCTCCGAAGCTCTTGCAGCCGGCCGTCGACGGTTTCCTGGAGGTGCTTGAGCCCTCCTTGGTTCGATTCGGTGAGCGTTTTGAGCTGCACGGTAAACGCCTGGAACTTCGTCGTCTGTGACTCGCCGATCTGGGAGATCGTGTTGACCAGGGTCTCGGTGCTCGCCTGGTGCGTCCGCGAAACCTCCTGACGGAGCTCGCTCGCGCTGGCGGAGGCCTCCTCCCGCGCGGCGCGAAGCTCGGCTCGAAGCACGTTGGCGGTTTCGGCGCGAGCCTTGGCCTCGGCCTCGACATGGACGCCCGAATCCGCGTCCCTCCTTTTTAAAAGAACGAACGTGACGACCAGATTGATGGCGAGCAGAAGCACCACGGCCACCAAAAGCGGAACTACCATCTCCACAATCCCCCGAGAAATGAGCTATTTGGGATGCTAGCACCATCCTGACGGTTTGAGCAGTGCTGAATGAGGGCGCAGTGACGTGCTACGCTGCGCAGCGCTCATGCCAAGCGGGGGTCAGCCAGAAGAGGAGCTCAAGGCGCTCCTGCCTGCGTCGATCGCCGTTCGGTTCGAGGAGATGTTCCCGTACCTCCGCAGCGGGCGAATCAAACGGCGCGATCGGAGGCGGGCCGAAATGCTTCGCAAGGCCGAGCCTGTGTTGCAGCGAGCGCTCAACCCGATGGAGGTGGTGCGCTTCACGACGAACGGCGTCCGGCAGCTGACCTGGTGGCTACTGACAGCAGGGTCGATGAACCCGTTCGCGAATCGTACGACCTTGGTGCTCACCGACCGGCGCGTGCTGTTGATCCACACCGATTCCAAACAACGGCCGCGCATGTTTGCAAACCAGCTCCCTCTCGAGCGCATCCGCGCCACGGCGGGTCGCAACAGCTACGTCTTCATTCGCTCCGGACGCGAGCAGTTGATGTTCCACGGCGTCAAGAGAACGGAAGCCCGACAACTGAGAGGCTTGCTCGATTCGACCGCCACCAAGAAAGGTGGCTGGCAAAACCTCTGCCCCCGATGCTTCACGGCAACCGACGGAGTGCCCACCGCGTGCGAAAAGTGCGGCGAAGAGTTCAAAAGCGCCAAGAAGGCCGCACTCCGCTCCCTGATCTTCCCAGGCTTGGGCGACTTCTACCTAGGCTACCGCAAGTACGCGATGCTAGAAATCATCGGCGCCACCCTCCTCTGGGCCCTGTTCCTCAGCACGCTGATCCCAGCGGTCATGGCCAAAGGCCTCGAAGGCGCCCTGGTCGCGTCTCCCCTGCTCGCCCTGCTGGCATTGAGCCACATCGGCGACGCCCTCCTCACCCGAGCCAAAGCCCGAACAGGCCTCCACTCCAAAGACGGCACCCTACCCACCGGCGACGCCTGGCCCGGCGCCTAGAGCCGACGAACCTGGCCCGGCGCCCAGAGCCGACAAACCGAGCCCGGCGCCTAGAGCCGACGAGCTAGAATGCTCATGCTGTGGACGCGGAACTTCTGAGCCGCGTTCTGCGTCGAGTCTTGGCTGAACGAGTAGCTGTCATTCAGACTTGTCTTCTCGACCTTGAAACCTGCCTTCTCGATCAAACGGAGATAGCGCTGTGACTCTTGTGCGCCCCCGATGCATTCCGCCCAGAGCGCGCAGTTGTCCCGAACCGAATCGGGGAGCTCAACGCCCGTCACGATGTCGGAGAACATGAGCCTTCCGCCCGGAGCCAGGACTCGATGAATTTCCGCGAACACGGTCTCTTTGACGGGCGAGAGGTTGATGACGCCATTGCTGATCACCACATCGAAGCTTTCATCGTCGAGCGGAAGCGACTCGGCGTAACCC
>JAFDFW010000692.1 GCA_019309605.1 Deltaproteobacteria bacterium
TGAAGGCGGTCGAGGCGCCGGCGCGATCATCGTCCAGTTCCCCCTCTACTTCGGAATACTGGGCGTCATGCAGGCGAGCGGGATGATCGAGCGGCTCTCTTCCGTGATGACTTCCGTTGCGTCGACCGCCACCTTTCCGCTGCTGACCTTCTTCAGCGCAGGTCTCGTGAACTTCTTCGTTCCTTCGGGAGGCGGTCAGTGGGCCCTGCAGAGCGAGGTCCTATTAACGACGGCCGCCACCCTCGATCTCGATTCCGGCCGGACCATCATGGCGTTCGCCTACGGTGACGAATGGACCAATCTCTTGCAGCCCTTCTGGGCGCTGCCGCTGCTTGCGATCACGGGCCTCAAAGCCCGTCAGATCGCGGGCTACACCGCGATCCTTGCGATAGGCGTGGGCCTCTACGTAGGGGCGGTCCTGTTGCTGTTTGGCTAGAGGCCCGAAGCTACGTTGTAGGTCGCTTCAGTATTCTCCGCGATCTCGTCGAGCGTCACGCCGTCGGCCACCTCGATCAACGTCATCCCGCCGCTACCGGCCTTGTCGATCTCGAACACGCCCAGGTCGGTGATCACCAAGTCGACCACCTGAGCTCCGGTCAGTGGCAGGGTGCAACTCTGCAACAGCTTGGGCTTGCCCTTTGCCGTGTGCTCCATGACGACGACGACGCGTTTCACACCTGCCACCAGGTCCATGGCGCCGCCCATCCCTTTGACCATCTTGCCCGGAATCATCCAGTTGGCGAGGTCGCCGTTGCCGGTCACTTGCATCGCGCCGAGAATCGAAAGATTGATGTGCCCGCCCCGAATCATGGCGAAGGAGTCGGCGCTCGAAAAAAAGCTCGTCGTCGCAAGCTCGGTCACCGTCTGCTTGCCGGCGTTGATCAGGTCGGCGTCCTCCTCCCCTTCGTAGGGGAAGGGGCCCATTCCAAGCATGCCGTTCTCGCTCTGCAGCTGAACGCTCATGCCTTCGGGGATGTGGTTCGAAACCAAAGTCGGAATGCCAATGCCGAGGTTTACATAGAAGCCGTCGCGGAGCTCCTTTGCCGCGCGCGCTGCCATTTGGTCACGGGTCCAAGCCATCGTCTTCTCCTCAGGCCTCACGCGGGCGCGTGGTTCGCTGCTCGATGTGCTTCGAGGCATCCGGGTGGTGAACGATGCGATCGACGAAGATTCCCGGGGTCATGATCTGATCTGGATCGAGCTCACCCGGTTCTACCAGCTCCTCGACTTCGGCGACGGTCACCTCCGCTGCTGTTGCCATCATGGGATTGAAGTTCCGAGCGGTCTTTCGATAGATGAGGTTGCCCTCGGTGTCGCCCTTCCAGGCGTGAACGATCGCCACGTCCGCAAAGAGCCCACGCTCCATGACGTACCGCGCGCCGTCGAACTCACGAACCTCTTTGCCCTCGGCAACCGTCGTGCCGACGCCCGTCTTCGTGAAGAACGCCGGGATACCCGCTCCCCCGGCGCGAATCCGCTCTGCCAAGGTGCCCTGCGGGGTGAACTCCACGACGATGTCGCCATTGAGGAACTGCTGCGCAAACAGCTTGTTCTCGCCCACGTATGACGAAACCATCTTGCTGATCTGGCGCGTCTCCAACATCACGCCGAGGCCGATTCCATCGACGCCTGCATTGTTCGAGATCACCGTCAGATCTTTCACCCCCGAGGTCGCAACTGCGGCGATGAGGGCTTCGGGGATGCCGCACAAGCCGAAACCGCCGGACATCAGCGTCATGCTGTCGCTCAGCAAGCCATCGAGCGCCGTGGACGCGTCGGGATACACCTTATTGGCCATGGTTCGTCCTTACCACTCTAGTTGAAGCCGAGCATCTCCCTGGCTTCCGCGGGTGACGCGACCTCGCGGCCCGCATTGCGTGCACACTGAGCGAGCGCCTCGATGAGCTGCCCGTTGCCGGTCGTCTTGTCGCCATTCGGCAAATAGAACGTATCCTCGACCCCGGTCCTGAGCATGCCACCCAGCTCGGCCGCTCGTTGATGGGTTTCCCAGATCTCTTGACGGCCGATGAGCGTCGCCTGCCAATGCGCATTGCCGCTTTTGTACTTCATGAGGAGCTCGAGCAGCTCGGGGTCGCAAGGCATGCCCGAGGCGACCCCCATCACGAAGTTGTAGTGCATCTCGTGGGCCATGCCGGCTCGCAAATAGAGGCCCACCGACCGCACGATACCGACGTCAAAGCACTCCATTTCGGCCGTCGTGTGGGTCTCCGCCATGGCGTCCAGCATCTTCTGGACCTTGTCTACGCTGTTGAGAAACACCATCGGCGGCCAGGC
>JAFDFW010000693.1 GCA_019309605.1 Deltaproteobacteria bacterium
TCTTTGCGCTGATAGTCCAAGGAACCTTGGATGTAGTCGGACGACAGCATCATCTGCAGCGGCGGTTTCAACACTTCCGGTGCTTCCTTGCTCAGCCACTCGTCGTGCCAGGGGCAGCGGGTGGTGCGCATGGTGTAGCCGGAGATGGTGTTCGAGTAGACCGTGTCTTCCGCCTTTGCTTCCAGTAGGCGTTCCTTGAGCGGCAGGTTCAGGTCGGATTCGCTGCAGGCCAGCCACACGGAGCCGGTCCATACGCCCGCCGCGCCGAGAGCGAGAGCCGCGGCCAGATGGCGACCCGTGGTCACACCGCCTGCCGCCAGAACCGGTACACCCGCCGGACGCGCGACATCGACCACCTGCGGAACAATCGAGAAGGTGCCGATGTTGCCGGTGTGGCCAGCTGCGTCGTAGCCCTGGGCGATGATCACGTCTGTCCCCGCATCGATCTGTTTCTTCGCCTGGCGGGCTTTGCCCACCAGTCCCCAGACCTGAATGCCCAACCCGTGGGCGCGGTCCAGCATGAAAGCGGGCGAGCCAAGGCCCGACGCGATCACGGGCACTTTTTCATCGAACAGAACCTCCAACTGAGCGAGCGCCCGCTTCTGGTCCAGACCACCCCAGGTATGCAGGTCTGGGGCCGTCTTGGGGTCTGGAACGTCGTATTTCTTCTTGATCGCCTGTTCGAAATCACGGTGCTTCTGGGGGATCATGGCCAGTAGCTCTTCCACCGTCTTTTCTTCCGGAACAGAAGCGGGAAGCACGAGGTCGATGCCGAAAGATTTGCCCCCTATGCGGTCGCGAATCCATTTGACGTCCGCCGCGATGTCATCTGGCGTGTGCATGGCCTCGCCCAGGACGGCAAAGCCCCCCGCATTGATCACGGCAACCGCAACGTCCTTGCAGTGCGTAAAGGAAACCACAGGGTACTCAATGCCTAGTTTGTCACACAGTTGGGTATGCAATGGATCGCTCATCGCTTTGAACCTAGCTCCGATGGAACGGGAAAAGAAGCAGTCACAAAGGCGTTCCGACCCCGATGGCCTCATATGAAATTCCATCGGCCAGATTCGCTTTCAGGCAGGCGTCTGACGATGCTGAAATGTCCAGTAATGTGCTGTTGAAAACCGGGAAGTCTGATAAAGAACCACATCATCTTGATCAGGACAACCCAGCGGGGAGTGCGATGAAACCGGCACCTTTTGATTATTACTCTCCTGACACCCTCGAAGAGGCTGTTGCGCTTCTTGCAAAGCTCGAGAATGAGGATCTGGACGCAAAAATTCTGGCGGGCGGTCAGAGCTTGGTGCCCATGCTCAGCCTCCGGGTAGCGCGCCCTGACGCGGTGGTGGACCTCGGGAAAGTAAGCGGCCTCGATTACATCCGAGAAGAAGGGGACACGATCGCCATCGGGGCCATGGCCTCGAAAAGCGCCGCAGAAGACAGTGACGTGATCCGGACGCGGCAGCCCCTGTTCCATGAGGCCACACAGCATGTCGGGCATCGCCAGATTCGTAACCGGGGCACGGTGGGCGGGTCCTTTGCCCATGCGGAACCGACAGCGGAATACGGGGCCGTGGCGATGGCCCTCGGAATGGACATGAAAGTGGTCGGCCCGGATGGTGAGCGGATCGTTCCGGCGAAAGACTTCTATGTCACCTACCTAACCACCGACATCGACACGACGGAAATCCTGACCGAGGTTCGCCTCCCCGTCCTGAAGGCGGGAACCGGCTGGTCCTTCCAGGAGATGGCCCGTCGAGAAGGGGATCACGCGCTGGCCGGCGCCGCGGTAACGCTGCGCCTCGACGGCGGGGTGTGCAAGGACGTGCGCATCGCCGTGTTCGGTGTGAACGCCAACCCCACTCGGCTTGCCGACGCAGAGGCCTTCATCACAGGCAAAGCACCTACGGAAGACAACGCTCGCGAAGCGGGCCGGATAGGGGCGGACAGCCTGGAAGAACCCATGAGTGACGTGCACGCCACAGCACAGTACCGCCGAGGCCTAATCGCCACATTTGTCGCCCGGTGCCTGGTTGAAGCCGCATCACGCGCATCCTGAAATGATCATTCTGAGGGCTTTCGAGATATGACTGCAAAACAAACAGTGAAGGTGACCGTCAACGGCGTCGCCTACGAGCGGCAGGTAGAGCCGCGTCTGACCCTCGTGGACTTTCTGCGCCATGAGTTGCACTTGGGTGGAACTCATGTTGGGTGCGAGCACGGTGTGTGCGGAGCCTGCAACGTCTTGGTCGATGGCGATGCCGTACGGTCCTGCCTGATGCTTGCGGTGCA
>JAFDFW010000694.1 GCA_019309605.1 Deltaproteobacteria bacterium
GGGGTGACGTGGTCTACTTCACGGTCGAGGCGGAGATGGAGGGTGCCGCCGCCGGCTACGTGATCGCCGGCCGTATCCACAATCAGCTCGAGAGAGTGCACCTCGACCTGGGCGCCATCAAGAACATCCCCAGCAACGTGACCGTGCCGGACATGTCCGCCGAGGCCCTCGTTGTCGCGGGGGATCGGCTGATCGCCCTGCAAGAGGCCAACGGCGCCAGGGTCAATCCGCACCCCTTCGCCTGCCTCTTCGATCTGGAGCTGAATCTGCTCACGACCATTCCCATGCCCATCATCGAGTACCGGATCACGGACGCGACGGACGGGGACGAGGACAGCCGTTTCTGGGTGATCAACTACTTCTACCCGCCCGAGGCAAACGCGCTGCAGCCGGCCGCCGATACCGAGGTGGCGCGCCACGGTCAGGGCAAGAGCCACGCCGCCTGCGCGATAGTGGAGCGCCTGCTCGAACTGCGCTTCGACGGCGAGCGCATCGAACGCACGGACTCACCGCCGATCAACTTCCAGCTACGCGAAGACCGGGTGTGCCGCAACTGGGAGGCCATCGTCCGCCTCGATGAGCGGGGATTTCTGGTGATGACCGACCAGTACCCTGCGACTTTGCTCGCCTTCGTGCCTTTTCCGCCCTCGTCGCCGGGCGAGGACCAATAGGGCTGTGCCTTCGAGATTGTGTCTACGGAGCTCGTAGAGCACACGACATTACCTGACGAAAAATGATAGGATTTCAGGGCAAATGCAGAACCCCCTTCTAGGGAGAGTCAACCCCGCACTTGATGGTTTGTCTTGTCGCAGGCGTTATCGGGTCGTCCATCCGCTTCTTCGAGCTCGCCTCTGCGGCTCAGGAGTGTGCTTCGGTCAGGCCTGCACCCGCCGGGTAGGGCTCCAGGGCCCAGGGGTTCGTCGCAGTACCTGCCGTTGACTCGATGACACCTGTGTCTATCAATTTGCCTGCTCGATCACTTTGCTTGGCCAAGACACCGTTCCATACTGAAGGCCTCACCGGTCAACAGCATCTTGTACACACCGATCAACAGTCGCCTGGCCAAAGCCATCCTGACTTTGTTCTTGTGGCTGCGCTGCAGTCGTGGTCGGGCCCATTCCTTGACCTGCTCGTTCCAGGTCAGTAGGCGGACCGCCCACTCACCCAGCACGTGGCGTAACTCCCGGTTGCCCCGCTTGGTCAACCGCCCATGGTGCGCCGTATCAGCCGACTGATTGACCCGAGGCACAAGGCCAGCATAAGCAGCCACCGCTTTGCTGCCGGTGAACCGCTTGACGTCGCCCAACTCGTGGACCAGTACCGCCGCGGTGATCGGCCCCACGGACTCCAGGTGAAGCGGCAGATCCTCGACCAGTCCGCCGCGGTCCATCTCCTTGAGCTGTCCGTCCAGCAGCGAGATCGACTCGCCCAGGCTGATCAAAAGCGAGACCCACGATCGCAAAACCGTCGTCAGCTCATCGGTCGCCAACTCGAGGCCGCTCAACTGGGCGATCATCCGCTTGCTCGTCAGGTCGCCCTTGAAGCCACTGATCTTGTACGCGTTCAACAGGGCCCGGATCTGGTTGAGCACTTGCTGACGGATCTCCATCTGAGCGTGCCGTGTTCGGAGAACCTTGCGCCGGCCATAGGTCTCATCGTCAGCGTAATAGGTAAGACAGTTGCGGTCGATGTCACCCAGTTGCAACCGACGGGCGATCTCCTGGGCGTCGCGGCGATCGGTCTTCCGACCCAGCATCTTCAGGTTGAGCTTCTGAGGGTCGCAGACCACGACATCGAAACCGCGCTCGAGCAGCTCGTTGACGAACCAGCGGTTCAGACCGAGCGCCTCGACGGCGAGCCGGCCACAGCTGCGGTACGGCTCGAGGAACGAGAACAGCGGGCCACGGTCAGCCAGCGTGTACACGAGAAAGCGCTTCTCACACACCATTCTACCATCATCGGCAACGACGCAGATCTGGATCACGGTCTTGTGCAAATCGACACCAACGAAGAAACGTGCTACGGTACTCATGAGTCAGCCTCCTGGGGTAGGGGTAGTGGTATCGAACTAATACTACCATCAGGGCCAAAGGCTGACTCTTTCTATACACCCCCCGGGGGGCCTGTTTTTGTCCCTGGAAACGATTTGACGGGATATTGGCAGGTTGAAAACACAGCGGTCAAGGCAGACACATCTCGTAGGCACAACCTAAACAGTTGTCCATAGCAGCCGATATCTGGAGGAGAGGCGCTAGATCGGCGTGGCGCGCTCCGCGCCGTGCCGACGACCAG
>JAFDFW010000695.1 GCA_019309605.1 Deltaproteobacteria bacterium
AAGATTCTCGTAGTCGAACTCGTTCTCCTCATCGATGATTTCGATCTTCTTCATGTACTGCGCAATGCGCGCCATGTTCATGGAGAAGCGAGCGAGAGCGAGAATCGTGTAGTAGACGAGGTTCGACGTATCGAGGCCAGTTGACTCTTTCCAACGCGAGACGGTTTCCTCAGGGCTCGGGATGCCCGGAAGGCGTTCGAGCTCGAGCCCCTCCGAGAAGCACCGGTCCGATGCAAGCCACCAAGCGAGGTCCTGCACGGGGTCGCCAATCCGGGCCATCTCCCAGTCGATCACGGCCGCACACTCGAGGCCGTCGAAGATCTCGTTGGCCAGCCGGGAGTCTCCCCAGCACAACGCGATCTGATTCTCTTCGGGCTTGTTCGCCTCGAGGTAGTCGAGGGCCTGTGCGATCTCCGGATGACGTTCTGCAGGCATGCCCCACTCGAAGTACGCCCGCCAGTAGTGAAGCTGTTGATCGAGCGGGGTCTCGCCTCTCTCGGGTTCCAACATGAAATCGAAACCAAGGGCCTTCCAGTCGAGGCGGTGCACTTTGCACATCCCTTCGAATCCATTCCACCAAACGGTCGCGCGCTCGGCCTCGGAAAGCTCGTCTGCAATCCAACCTTCTTCGTGCATGGGCGGGTTGTCGCTCGGCACTTGCCCGTTGATGCGATCCATGAGGTAGAACGGCACACCCAAGACAGACGCGTCCGGCTCGAACCAACGAACGCCCGGCACGGGCACGTCCGTGTCTGCGAGCATTTGCAACACTCGGCATTGAAGGCGAGGTCGTATGTCGGGAAGACGATGGCCTCTTCCGGTTCGAGCCTTGCGACCATCCCTTCGCGGTGTTCCTGGCCGTCTTTGGTGTAGACGAGGTCGAAGAGCAGGGTGTCGCTCGAAAAACCTGTTCCGAGTGGGGCATCCAAATCCTCGATCTTGATGTCAGCGGGCGGAACAGACAGCTTGGGCGCCAGCCACTCGATGAGCTTCGCTGCGGTCTCGTCAAGGTCCCTCTCGTCGTCTCCAAATGCCATGCTTCACCTCGTCCACGTTTGACTCGCTGTGGGACTCTGCGATCTACGTCATTCCGCCGCGGCGGTCGAGTCCTGCCGACCGGTGACTCGGGCGGCACGTAGTCGTTGATCACGCGGAATAGCCGCTTCGGCGAAAGCACCAGGCGCATGAGCCGAAATATTCGGGTCTCGCCGATCCAGATCTCCTCTTGTTCGCGCTCGATGCCGCGCAGCATGCGCCGCGCGCACTCCTCCGAGCTCATCTTCTTCTTCCACTTCTTTTCCGCGAGCATCGGCGTATCGACCGTTGGCGGAAAGGCTTCGATGACCCGGACTTCGCCGTCCAGATGATGGCGAAGGCAAACCGTGTAGGCGTGCAAGCCCGCTTTGCTGCTGCTGTAGATCGGCGTCTCAGCGAGCGGCCCAAGCCCGGCGGGTGAGCCCACGATCACGATCGTAGGGTCCACCGCTGCACGTAGCCGATCCAGCAACTTTTCCGTGAGCTCGATCGGAGCCGAAAGATTGGCATCGACGATCTGCTTGGCCACTCTCAGATTGAGGCCGTCGGACAAGGACTGAAATTGGAAAATCGCCGCGTTGTTGATCAGCGTATCGATGCGGTGCCCGTCACGCGCGATCGCGTCGAGCATCGCCTGGATCTCGTCCGAACTGGTGAGGTCGCAACGGTAGGGGTGAATATGGTCCCAGCCAGTCGCGGTTTCTTCCAGAGGTTCGATTCGCCGGCCGCAGATGAGCACGGCATTGCCCTTCTCGGCGAGCTGCCTCGCCAGAGCGCGGCCGATGCCGGTGCCGCCCCCCGTGAGCAGAATCGTCTTCTCCATCAGTTTCATCGTCTGATTGCTTTCCTAGCTTGTTCCCCACGTCACGCCATCGTCGGCGCAAGGTTTGCGCCAAGCTAAGCAGATGCGCCAATTGGCTTGCAGTCACGTCCCGTCCCTGTAGCATCCGGCCCAATGTTTGGGGACCGGGGTCTCCGAGGTGCATACACCAGTCTTTAGGGAGAGGAGGTGACCATGCTGTCCAAGTCTGCCGCGCGCGCGTTTTTCTTGTCGGGGACGCTGCTTTTTGGCGCGGTTTTCATTTGGCTCACGGTCGACACATTCCAGCGCATTCCAGCCCAGACCAACGCAGGCGACCTGAACGAGTCGGTCGTACGCGGAAAGCACATCTGGGAGGAAAACAACTGCATGGGGTGTCACACGCTTCTTGGCGAAGGCGCGTACTATGCTCCGGAGCTGACGCGCGTGTACGACCGCCGTGGACCGGCGTTCATCGCTGCGATGCTCAAGGATCCGGAGGCGGTCTACCCGGGGCAGCGCAGGATGGTGAAGTACGATTTCAACGAAGAGCAGATTAGCGACATGATCGCCTTCTTCGAGTGGATCGGCCGCATGGACCTCAACGGTTTCCCACCCGAGCCCACAATCGGCATGGCCGCGGCAGCCATCGCGATTCCTGGTGGTGAGCGTCCGCAGGTCTTCACGCAGATCTGCACCGCGTGTCATTCATTGGGCGGCGTCGGCGGCACCATCGGGCCGGCGCTCGACGGCGTAGGCGACCGCTTCGATCGAGGATACCTCATGAGGTGGATCACCGATCCGCAGGCAGTGAAGCCCGGCACCCAGATGCCGAAGCTCGAGCTCACCGAAGAGCAACGCAACGAAGTTGTCATCTTTCTCTCCAAGCAACGTGAGGCGGGGCTATGAAGTACCAATCGCAAAAGGTCGCGTACTGGTTTTTCGCGACGTGCATGCTCCTGCTGAGCTTGCAACTCATCATGGCGTTTGCCCACTCCGGCTTCGATGTGTTGCATCCCTGGATTCCCTTCAACGTCGCGCGCGCCTCGCACAACAACTTGCTCGTGATGTGGCTCTTGGCAGGCTTCATGGGCGCCGCGTACTTCATCATTCCGGATGAATGCGAGCGGCCGCTCTATTGGCCGCGGCTCGCCTATGTGCAGTTGATCGCGCTGGTCGTCGTCGGTGTCACCGCGATTATCGGCTTCCACTTCGGCTGGTGGGAGGGGCGTAAGTTCCTCGAGATTCCGCGCCCGCTCGACTATCTGGTCGTCGTCGACGTTCTTCTTTTTGTCGCCAATATCGGCATGACGATTTGGAAGGCGCCCAAGATGACCACGACCTCGATCGTGCTCTTCTTCGGCCTCTTGATGGCCGCGCTCTTGTACTTGCCGGGGATGATCCCAACCGACCACCAGACGCACGACGCGTTTTGGCGCTGGTGGGTCGTTCACCTCTGGGTGGAGGGCGTCTGGGAGCTCATCATGGGAGCCATTCTCGCCTACCTGCTGATCCGGCTCACCGGTGTCGATCGGGAGATCGTCGAAAAGTGGCTCTACGTCATCGTCGGTTTCACGTTCTTGTCCGGCATTCTCGGCACAGGCCACCACTACTACTTCATCGGGACGCCGAGCTACTGGCTGTGGATCGGCGGCATCTTCAGCGCCCTCGAGCCCCTCGCATTCTTGGGCATGGCGATTTACGGCGTTGCACTCGCCAAGAAGGGTGGACGTAACCATCCAAACCGGATGGCTCTGTTCTGGACCGTGGGTTGTTGCATCATGTCGTTTGTGGGCGCTGGTCTCCTCGGCTTCGCGCACACGCTGCCGCAGGTGAACCTGTTCACCCACGGCACGCTCGTCACGGCGATGCACGGTCACATGGCATTCTGGGGCGCCTACGCGATGCTGGTTCTCGCCATCATGACCTACGCCCTGCCGCTATTGACTGGACGCAAGCTCTTCGACACGCCCAGCGCGTCGTACGCTTTCTGGTCGACCAACATCGGAATGGTTTGCATGACAGTGGCGTTCGGTGTCGCTGGCGTGGCGCAGGTCTACCTCGAGCGTCGCGCCGGCATGGAGTTCCTCGACGTGCAGCGTGAGCTTAAGGTGCACTTCATTGGGCTCATCCTGGCCGCATCGCTCTTCACCTCGGGCATCATCGCCTTCATCTACAACTTCATCCGGTACGGCTTGCCGGTGGGTGAAGTCGAGGAGTCCGTCTCCGCGGGCGCGGCGGCTGCTGCGCCGGCAGAATGAGCGCGAAGCTTCCCTGGTATCGCCCCATCGGCCGAGAGGTCGAGCTCTTTCAGCACGCCCATCGCCAAAGGCTGCCGCTGCTTCTTGCCGGCCCCACCGGGTGCGGCAAGACGCGGTTCGTCGAGGCGATGGCCGCGCAGCTCGAGCTGCCCCTGATCACGGTCGCCTGCCACGACGAGACCTCGTCGATCGATTTGGTGGGCAGGTTCTTGATCCGCGGTGCCGAGACGATTTGGCAAGACGGCCCGGTCACGCGGGCCGTCCGCGCCGGCGCCATCCTCTACCTCGACGAGATCATCGAAGCGCGCGAGGACGTGATCGTCGTTTTGCACTCGCTCACGGACCATCGCCGCGAGCTCTACCTCGACCGGCTCGATGAAACGCTGGCGGCGCCCGAGGGCTTCATGGTCGTGGCGAGCTTCAACCCTGGCTATGCGCGTGGCTTCAAGGAGCTCCGGCCTTCGACCCGCCAGCGGTTCGTCGTGCAGCGGTTCTCGTATCCGGAAGCCAAGGTCGAAACCGAGATCGTTGCCCACGAAGGCAAGCTCGAGAACGGCACGCCCAAGCGTCTCGTGGAGTTTGCGAACAAGGTGCGCGGGATGGAAGAGCTTCAGCTCGCCGAGACCGTGTCGACCCGGCTCCTCGTGACCGCGGCCAAGCTGATCGCCAGTGGTGTCGCGCCGCGGGTGGCTTGCAATGCCGCCGTCGTGCAACCGATCACCGACGATCACGCACAGTTGGAAGCCCTCCAGGACTTGGCCAACCTGATGTTCTGATGGAATGGGACCAGCGAGCATTCGCTTGGCTCTACCGTTCGTTCCGACGAGTGAGCGGAAGGGGGGGCCAGGCCGATTACGCGGAGTCCCCGCTCGAGGCCTTGA
>JAFDFW010000696.1 GCA_019309605.1 Deltaproteobacteria bacterium
CAATGCCGCCGCAATGAATGAGCAACTCACCCGGCAGCTCGAAAGCGAATCCCGTTCGGACCGGATTGCGGGAAGGCTCAGAGATGACGTTTCCGCCGCTGAAGCCGCCGAGTGGGTCACGCGCGCGATCTTTTCCTTCTCGGTGCTCCCCTCCGAAGGGCGCTCGCCTGGGGCCCTTCGGAAATACTTGAAAAAAATGCTCATTCCCGCCCTCATCGAGGGCTGATACAAAAAAATATTTTTGTCTAGACATTGAGTCAAACATGAGCAAAATGTCTGAGGCTCCAAAGGAGGATCCGCCGCTCCGTTGTCTACGCACTACACATTCTGCCGAATCTGTGAGGCGTCCTGCGGGCTGCAGGTCGAGGTGCAGGACAACCGCGTCACGCGCATTCGTCCCGACAGTGATCACCCGGTGACCAAGGGCTACGCCTGCGTGAAGGGGATCCGGTTCGATGAGGTGCAGCACGCACCCGACCGCGTCCTGCAACCGCTCAAGCGAAGTGGTGAGGAGTTGACTCCCACCACCTGGGACGCCGCGATCGAAGAGATCGGCCAGCGTCTCCGCGCGATCATCGACCAGCACGGCCCACAGTCCGTCGGGTTCTACATCGGCAACCCCTGCGGCTTCAGCACGACGATCCCGATCTTCTTGAACGGGCTCGCGAGTGCCATCCGAACGAAGAAGGTGTTCTCGGTTGGCTCGCTCGATTGCGCAAACAAGTTCCGCGTGTCCGACGAGATGTACGGCTCGCCGTTCATGCTCACGTTTCCAGACATCAAGAACACGAAATTCTTGATGATGATCGGCGCGAACCCGGCTGTGTCCCACGCGAGCGTGATGCAACTGCCGCATCCGATCACCGAGCTCCAGGCGATCGAAGAGCGCGGCGGGAAGGTCGTGTTCCTCAACCCTCGCCGGATCGAAACGGCGAAGGCGGTCGGGGAGCACCACTTCATTCGGCCGGGCACCGATGTGTTCTTCCTGCTCAGCTTTCTTCGAGAGCTCCTGGAGATGGGCGCGGTCGATCACGATAAGGTGGGGCGCCACATGTCCGGTCTCGAAGACCTGGCAGCCATGGTCCAGCCATGGACGCCGGAAAAGACCGAGGAGGTTACGCGGGTGCCCGCGCAGACGCTTCGGGCGCTCGCCCGGCAGTACGCAGACGCCGACGGGGCCTCGCTTTTCTGCTCGACGGGCGTGAATCAAGGCGGCTTCGGCACGCTGGCCTTTTGGATCCTCGAAGTGATCAACGCTGTGAGCGGCAACCTCGACCGCAAGGGCGGCAGCGTCGTCAATAAGGGCGCCATCGATCTGCCGAGGCTCGGCAAGCGAGCGGGAATGTTTCGCCGGGGTCGCAAGAGCCGCTTCGGCAACCTTCCCATGGTCGCCGACAACCTGCCGACGACGACGCTTGCCGACGAGATCCTCACGCCGGGGGAGGGCCAGCAGATCAAAGCGCTCTTCGTCGTGGCTGGAAATCCGATCCTGTCTGCGCCGAACCCGCAAGGGCGTCTCACCAGAGCGTTCAAGGAGCTCGACCTCCTGGTGTCGATGGACCTCTTCCGCAGCGAAACGGCCGAGATCGCGGATTTCGTCTTGCCCGGGCCGACCTTCCTCGAACGCCCCGACCTGCAGATGGCGTTTCAATTGATGTCCGGCACCCAGCCGGTCCGGTATCTGCAATACACGGACCCCGTTTTGAAGATGCCCGACACGGTGCGCGACGAGTGGTGGGTCTTCTCGGAGATTGCGCGGGCTGCAGGGCTGCCGTTCTTTGGAAACCGGTTCGCCGAGAAGCTGTTCGCCCTCAACCGGCGCGCTGCCAAACGGCCAGCCCTTCGCGGACGGCTTGGGTTGAATCACAAGCGGCTCATCGGCCTGTTCACCTTGATTGGGTCCGGCATGACCCCGGGCCGGCTCGCCAAGCGATATCCACATGGCCGCATACTCAAACCGAACCGCCCGGGGTGGCTCCTGAAGGGCGGCCTTCTCACCAAGAACGGGCTCGTCGAGCTCGCGCCAACAAACTTTCTCGACAGGGCCGAGGCGGAGCTCGAGACCGGATATCAACGGGAGCTCTGCTCGAAGACGACCTTGAAGCTGATCAGCAAGCGCGAAAAGCGCGGCCACAACTCGTGGATGCACAACACGCCGGCATTGGGTGGCAAGGCTCACACGACGAACCGGCTCTACATGCATCCGGACGATGCCTCGGAAGCGGGTCTGCGAGAGGGCGACCTTGCAGAGATTGGAACCGAGCACGGCAGCGTTCAGGCGCCCGTTC
>JAFDFW010000697.1 GCA_019309605.1 Deltaproteobacteria bacterium
GCTCAGTCTGCTGGCGGTACGGCCGGCACGTACTCTGTGAGGAACCCGTTGACTGCGACCCAATAGACGTCGCTGTCCGACCACTCGTTCCACAACGCGCGAGATCCGTGTTGCCCCTTTGATGCGGGCGTGAAGAGGATCTTCTTCTTAGCCGGCGAAGCCTTGAAGATCGGCGAGACTTGCTCCCGCTCGCTCTTCGCGGAGGTGACGAACACCGGTTGCGTCACGTGTTTGGCGAAACGCTGAACGTAGTCGTGGCCCTCCTTCTTGAAGTATTCGCCTGGTGCGAACGCCATCACGGCGGTGACTTCATCGGAGTGCTCTGCCGCCAAACGAAAGACCAACGAAGCAGAATAGGAGCTGCCCCAGACGATGATGCGTTCAGCAGCGAGTTCTTTGCGCGCGTATACGAGCGCCGCCTCCATATCCACGTAGGCAGCCAGGTAGCCGCGCGCCAAGCCCATCCTCGTGGCCCGGCGATGGGTCTCGTTCTGAATGCCGTTTACCTTGCCACCCGAGCGCTGATCGACCGCCATCACTTGGTACCCGGCCTTGATCAGCTTAGGGGCGATCTCGCGATACTCTCCACGGCTCCAGCCGGCCTGATGAAAGAGCAGCACCAGGGTCGCCGACTTGCTTTGACTTGCATAGACATCGGCTCGACCTTGAATGCCGCCGGCCGTCGGAAAGTCGACGCTCTTGAATCCATCATCCGCAAACGATGTCGCGTTTGGCCCAGCCACCAGCATGGCGACCAATGCAAGAACCCAGCTCAATTTGCGCATCCATTCCTCCTATGCCGAACGGATCGCAAGGTAGCGCGGAAATTGGCCTCAGTACACCGACACGGGGCTCTCGGCGGCCACGCTGAGGGTGGTCGACAGCGGCAAGTCTCGAGAAGAGGTGCCTGCATGGATCTCGTGCTCCAGCCCTTCGAGCGTCCACACCGCTCCGCTGACCTCGTAGTAGGCTAGGTCGTTCACCGGGATCGCAATCTCGACCGTTTGGGTTTCGTTCGGCCCGAGAGCGACTTTGGCAAAGCCCTTGAGCTCCCGCGCGGAACGCATCACGGCGGAGTCCGGGTAGCTCACGTAGAGCTGGACGACCTCCGCCCCGGCGACGGAGCCGGTATTGGTGACGTCGACACTAAAGCGCACCAGATCGCCTGCCTCAGCCTCTGTCTGGCTGGCTTGAAGATTGTCGACCGTGAACGTCGTGTAGCTCAGCCCAAACCCAAACGGGAACTCCGGTGTTGACCCGTTGCGATCGACGTAGCGATAGCCGTGGAAGTAGTCGTACGTCACCTCGAGGGATTCGTTGTTGAACGACGGCAGCTGATCGAGGCCCGTCGGAAACGTGACCGGCAACTTGCCCGAGGGATTGGCGTTCCCGAACAAGAGGTCTGCGACCGCGTGGCCGCCCATTTGCCCCGGGTACCAGGCCATCAGCAGCGCTTCGATGTCAGTGAGCCACTCACCCATGGTGATCGCGCCGCCGCCTTCGAGGACCACGATGGCGCGAGCATTGGCGGCGGCCGCGTCCTGAATCAGCTTCACCCGCTCCGCCGAAAGCCCGAGGTTGAGCCGGTCGCCGGCGCCGATGAGCGATTCGCCCTCGTCCTCGGCCGTGAGGCCGGTCACGACGATCACCGCGTCCGCGGCTGCGATCAGGGCGAGATCTTCCGCTCCGAGGACGTCCTTGCCAATGTGCTCGATGGCCACTTGGTCGCCGACGGCACCCTGGATGCCCTGCAAAGGCGTCACCACGAACGCCGGTTTCGTATTGCTGCTCCCGTTGTCCCCCGTATTGGGCGTATCGGCGAGGAGGCCGACCACAGCAATGTTCTCGAGGGCGCTCATATCCAGCGGTAAGGCGCTAGCTTCATTCTTCAACAGCACGGAGCCCTCGACCGCAGCCTCCCTGGCAAGTGCGAGATGATCGTCGTTTGCAAGCACACTCTCGTCGAGATTGCTCGGCTGGTCGAGCCCGTGCTGGAGCTTCTTTCGCAGCATCCGGCGGACCGCGTCGTCGAGCACGGACTCGGGAACCTCTCCATCGCGCACCGCAGCGAGGAGCAACTCACCGTAGACCTGCGGGATGGGCATTTCGAGGTCGAGGCCATTCAAGGCGGAGCCGAGGGTCGACTGCGTTCCGAAGATCCAGTCGGACAGCACGAACCCGTCGAACCCCCAGTCGGTCTTCAAGATCTGCTTCAGCAAATGCTCGTTCTCTCCGCAGAACTGTCCGTTGACCGAGTTGTAGGCGCTCATCACCGACGCAGCGT
>JAFDFW010000698.1 GCA_019309605.1 Deltaproteobacteria bacterium
CCATGGTGATTACGTCCGCTTTGGGAAGCGGGTCGGCAAAGAAGTCGATGGGGGCCGTCGTGACTCGGTCGGACAACCCCACCTGTTCGATGCACCTCTTGGCGATCGGTTCAACCGGAGGAAGATCCGCGGAGATGCAACGCATGTGTGGGTTCGCCGCGGCCACCATGCACGATAGCTGTCCGGTCGCGCCTCCCGCGTCACACAGCGTCTCGTACCTCGAGAAATCAAACTTCTCCGCCAAGGCTTTGAAGTTGCCGGCGGAGACACCCGCCATGGCGTTCATGAACTGCTCGAGCCGCTCGGGCGCCGCGTACAGCTTGGCGAAGAGTGGTTCGCCCGAATCCTTGGTCTCGTTTTGCGGCTGACCGGTTTGAAGCGCTTCGGTGAGATTCCCCCAAAACTGGTAGAGGCGGCTGCTCGCCATCTCGAGAATCCCCCCGATGTACTGTGGGCTCTTCTTGTCGAGGAACATCGCCGTCTCGGTCGTGTTCCCGTAGAGCGCATCGGGCCCGTCGCCGTCTCGTTCGAGAACGCCCAACGCGACGAGGGCGTCGGGGAAGTCAGGAATCGCGCGCGGATGAAGCCGGAGGCGCTGCGCGATCACTTCAGCCGTCAGTCTTCCTGCCCGTAGATGGGTGAACAGCTCGAGCTCGACGGCGGTCAGGAGCGTTCGAGAGCCGAAAAATCCCATTCCAACTTGCATGATGTGCGACGGATCCAAGGCAGGTTCTTTCATAGAATGGCTCCTCGTGAATCCATCTTCCTACAACCAGAAGGCTCGCGAACGCAACTGCGAAAAGCTACGCGTCTTCGCTAGCGAAGAAGAACGTGCAGTTGGGCAGGTCCATGAACGCTTCCTGCGCTCGACGCAGGTCATCGATGACCTTGTCACCCGACCCCGACTCCAAGAACGCGACCACATCGTTCCCGCGTTCCCACCAGAGCTCGGCCATTCCATCGTACGGCGCCTTCGTACCCCGCGCCTGCATGATCTCCAAGTTCTGTTCCACGTCCAACGCGAGGCTCAACACCGAGCGCATCGCACCCGATGCTTCCGCGAGCGCTTTCACCTGCTCGCCATACGCAACCCAGTGCTCGCGAAACTCTTGTTTCGATAGACCGGGTTTCCGACGAATACACTGAACGAACTTGATCATGCACGACTCCTTGGCCCCCGCGGGAGACCCCGTCATTGTCACAAATCCAGCTCGCAGGCGCCAACATTAAGCACGAACCGCGACTCGCTGGGGGCGAATCGCGGTCCGTGTCGGGTCGGGCTCGAAATCGGAGGGGCTAGGCCGGCTGCGTCTGCTTCCTTTCGAAGAGCGCGTTGTAGATCATCGACGGGATGCAGATGTGCGTGGTCGCCACCAGGGTGGCCATCACGGCCATCACTCCGCCCAGCACATAGCCTACCGTCGTGGCGCCCGTGAAGAATGCAGCGCCGGTTGCGACCAGCCAGACGCCGCCCACGCCACAAGAGAACTTCCCTTGCACCGTGCCTCGGGGGAGCGGGCACGTCCCCGTCAGGTGGCGCACGCCGCGGTTGTAGACGTAGTTGAACGGATGGCTCGGAAGAAACACCGTCGCGATTGCGATCGCCGACAGGGTCCAGATGATCCAAGGCGAGGCGAGCACGACGCCGGTGACCAGAATGCTCGCGCAGAAGACATACGGCCATCGCATCCATGGACCGATTTCGGCCAGCGCGTTGTCGTCCAGGTTGAAGCCTTGGATTTGCAGATACTTTCGTGTGTGATTCTTTTCCATGACGTACTCTTTTCTCGGCTGAGTCGGGTTCAGAAGGACAAGGTTGCGGCGCCGCCTTGGATGAGCTCGTGCATGACGCTTGCGCCGGTGATGACGGTGCCTTCGATGAGGTCGTCTTGTTCGTAGCCACGGCCCTTGATGCATGGCGTGCAGGCCCAGAGGTTGCCGCCGCGCTCGACGAAGTCCTGCACCAGGTCGCTCAGGGGCTCGAGCGGGTGGACTTGGGTGGCGTCGACGGCTCGCTTGCGGGCGAGGTCGACGGCGGAGCTCGTCAAGAAGATCGACACGTCAAGGCCGGACGTGATCCCTCCGTTGGCGATGGTGAAGGCGACGGACGAGAGCTCGCTCTCGAGGCCCTGGGTGATGAGAACGACTAGTTTGCGGCTTTCTTCAGACATTGTTCTTGTTCCTGTTTCTTTGGTTGTTGCGGCGGGTTTCATGGGTCGGGTTAGGGCCTCACGGCGACGAGCGAGATGGTCTGCACTTCGTATTTGGTGGTCGCGCCATT
>JAFDFW010000107.1 GCA_019309605.1 Deltaproteobacteria bacterium
GCCCCTACACGAACCTCATCGTCTATCATGGGGTGCTCGCGCCGAACGCCAGGTGGCGAGGCGAGGTGGTTGGTTTCGGAACACGTTCGAAAACCCCGGAGGGGCCGGCCTCGAGCGCTTCCCGGAAGGTCGCCGGCCCATGCAATCGGACCTGGGCCGAGCTCATGCGCCGCGGCCTCGAGATCGATGTGCTGCAGTGCCCCGACTGCGGCGGCCGCCTGCGTTACGAGCGCCGAGCCGATGCACGGCTGCGAGCGCAGACTTGGCTTGTGTTCTTGTGCACGTCGATTCCAATATGGTCCATGGCTGGCCTCCACTGCGGCTCTTGACCGCGTTTTGTTGTGTGGGGCATCTTGCCACCACGTCGTGGTGGCCAGCCGCTTCATCTCATCTATCTGCGACGAAGTAGGTGATGAAGCTCAAGTTCAGTATGAAGAAGGCGATAAACAAGATGTCGATCCGCCGTTCGGACAGAGGGATGCTCACTTTCATCGTCATTGCTTCCTGAGCTGCTTGGCTTTCGATTCGAGGTACCGGAAATCCTCGGCGATGAAGTCTCGAAGGAGAATCGCAAGCCGAGCGTAAATGGATGACGGCGCGCGTCGTTGCAGCGCATCGCACACATTGGGAACCCACGCAGCCAAGTGGCGCTCGACGAAGTCGGCCTCGCCGAGAATCACCCCGCGCGAGCCGGGTGTGTTCGATGCCTCGACGAAAGCCAAGTAGTGCATGAACTCGAGCTGGATGGTCAGAAGATCGGGTGGCGCTCTCAATCCACCATCTCCGAGCTCCAACCCGAAATGCGTGAAGCAGCGGAAGAGGTCTTCCCAAAGCGCTTCGCGAGCGCTCTGGACGTGGTCACGTTCATGAAGTGATATCGCGGAGCGGCCGAGCGCGGTCTCGAACAGCGAGCAATACAAGACGTCGACTCGTTCGGTTGGCTCGGAGTGATCGGTGACTGACGACGGGAACGACCAGTCGAGTTGTTCGAGCAAGGCAACGATCTCCCGTTCCGAAGTACCGCTGGCGATGTGCTCGATCGAGCGTTCGTCGGAGGGATAGCGGAACGCGTTGGCGAGCTTCGAGTAGATGTGGCTGCGATGCGCCGCGACGGCGTTCTCTTCTCCCACGGAGACTCGGAACAGGTCGCTCATGCTTCCAACTCGAGCTCGGAAAACGACATGCTGGCGGATTTGTGTGCGGCGCGTTCTGCGTTGGCGCCATCCCACACGGAAAACGCAATGCCGGTCGTCGCGCCCGCTTCGAACCGCATCGCATCGCCACCCGTCTCCAGAGCCCGGACGAGCGTGATGTGCCACCGACCCTGGACGTACGCCGATCGAGTCGTGAGTGAGGTCTGACGGGCGTCTCTGCGCACGCTCGTTCCCAGCCCTTCGGCCACCACGTCGAAGCACGTGGCGCGGCCAGCGCTGCCGGCGCGCCAGTACCACGCGTTCACGGGTCGACCTTCCGACCCCATCGTGACTGCGGCGGCCTCGGGATGCATGGGAAACATCACGGCCGCGGCGTCCGCAAAGCGATCCAGGTCGTCGATTGCATTCGATGTCGACGTCTCCCACTCCAGTCGCAACGCGAGATGAGAACCGTTGTGTACGGCTGCAACTTCAACGCTGCTGACGGCGCCGTGATCGGTGCGCTTGGCCATCAGTGGCGACACCTCCTGCGTCATGGCCAAAGGCACCGGTGACAGCGCGACGAACTCCGTTTTGCCCCCGCTCCAAAAGCTGGAGTCCGGTGAGAGTAGGTCTTCCTCACTCGCTCTGACTCGTCGCGCTTTCATGCGTCTCGTGGCCGATGCGCTGGGTCCTTGGTGAAGCCCCCGAATCGGTCCGCCCAGACGCGACCCACGAGGAGCTCGATCAGCTCGGAGCTCTCTCCGGCTTTTTGCTTGGCCATCTCTTCTTGCAACGTCGCGAGCGCTCGAGGCACCCGCGGACCGAACAAGGAGATGAGGAACTCGTTCGGGATCCGCATCTGGTCCAGTAAGTTTCCGTCGGCATCGAATGCCAGCGGTGACAGCGGTGGGACGTAGTACACGTTCGGCGACGTCCCGTACTCCGGGTGCAACGGCAGAGCAACGTGCCATTGTTTGACGAGCTTGTGGACTCCGCACGTGGTGTCGTCGAGATACCCGTAGTGTCGCGTTCGCCCCACGCATTGTCGGCTGCACGCGGGCGCGATGCCCTCATCCACGCGCGGGAAACACTCGATGCACTTCTCGCTCTTGCCCGCTACGGGGTTGAAGTAGATCGCCTTGTACGGGCAGGCCTCGACGCAGAACCGGTGTCCGGAGCATCGATCCTGATCGATCAGCACGATGCCGTCCGCCTCCCGTTTGTAGATCGCTCCCTTGGGGCATGCATCGACGCATGGCGGCCTCGAGCAGTGATTGCACTTCCGTGGAAGGTGAACGTAGTAGGGGTTGGGCCACTGACCCCCGCCCACTTCTTCGTCCCAGTTGTACGACCAGCTCGGCGTTTCTCCGTGCTCGTCGAGCAGTTGCAGATGCACTCTCTGCGATTCGCCGCGCCGAGTCACCGCTTCGTGGTTGTACGTTCTCGGCCCGCCGCCGTAGTCGGACAGGGTAGGCAGTCTTCCCGATCTCATTTCGCGCCCTTGGTAGCCGCCCCCCATCAGGCTCCACTGACGCGGGTATCCCGCGCCGGGCTCGTACGTGACGTTGGCAAATCGCATGTGCTCGGCACCGGGATGCCGGGTCCAAAGTCCTTTGCACGCGACCGTGCACGTCTGGCAGGCCATGCACTTGTTGAGATCGATGACCGTGGCCAGCTGTCGCCGGCTCTCCCTCAGTGTCGCTTTGCTGCCGGCGGGAGCATACGTCATGAGCTCACCTGTTCGGTTTCGGGCACTGCGACTTCCGGGTCGGGAACTTCGTCGTCCGGTGCAACCTCGTCGTTCACCTTGACGAAGTCGACGCGAACACCGCGATCGCTGGCACATGCGGGCAACTGCTCGCCCGGTGAATGCCGCCCGATGTGCTCGTACCCTCCGGCGTAATGCAGCGCTTTGGGCAGACCGACGAGCAGGTTGTCGACGTTTTCCCAGTTCTTGAACAACATCGCATCCCAGAGGTAGACGATGACTTGCTTCGGAGCGCACGTTGGCGTGACTTTCGCCATCAGCTCGCAGCTGTTGACGTCGTTGAACAAGCGGACCCGGTCACCGTCTGCGACGCCGCGTTCGCGTGCCGCCACCGGATTGACGTGCACCACGGGCTCTCCGCGATGCAACGACGCCAGGCTCTCGTTGGTCTGATGGAGCGTGTGAATGCTGTGGCGTGGATGGCCACCCGTGATCATGAACGGATAGTCGCCGCCGATCTTCGGTGGCGCTTTGTAGACGGGGAGCTCTTCGCCCAGCTCCAAGAACCACTCGTGGTCGATGTAGAACTGCGCACGTCTCGCGTACGTCGGGAAAGGCTTTCGGTCGTGAACGTGAGAGCGAAACGGGTAGCAGATCGTATCGGCGGTGCAGTCCATTCCATTGATCTCTTTGAGGAAGGGCAGACCCACCGAGTCCATGGGCACTGCGCCGCCGTCGAACTGATCGAGGACGTCGCGGAGGCTGCTGATCGCTGCGGCGTGCTCGACCACCAGACCCGAGCGTGGGAAAATGCCCAACGCGGCGCAGATCTTGAAGAGCTCGATGAACGCGTCTTCTTGGGTCGTGACCTCACCGTCCATCGTGAAGCGGTCCCACAGCTCGCTGTATCGACGCGTTACACCCGTCCGGGTCGTGAACTCCGTCAGGCCGCGTTTCGAGGCACGCTCGACGATCTTCTCGATGAGCGCGACGTAGATGTCCCACTCGGGTTTGCACTCTCCCGTGGGTGGATTTGCAGGCTCGATGAGGGCGATTCGCGGGTTGTGCGTCTGCCCCAACGTCATGTCCCACTTCTCGTAGTACCAGGCGGCCGGCAGCACGATGTCCGAGAACATGGCCGAGCTGGAAAGCCGGGTCTCGATGCTCCAGATCATCTTGGCTTTTGGAAACAACACGTCGGGGTATTGAGTGCGCGCCTGCCGAATGCGACGAAGGGGGTTCGAGCCGACGTAGCCGAGGACCTGAGGTTCACGATTCGAAGCGGCGAGCGGGTCTCGCTCCATCCATTCTTTCGCTTCGGCTTCCTCGATCATCTCCGACAACGATCGCGTCATCGCGGGGTCGTGCCAGGACCGGTTGTCCCACAGCTCTTTGTACCCGGCATGCTCATAGAGAAACGACGTGGCCGACACGATCCCACAGACCTTCCCGGCGCGTTCCGAAACCGCGATCTGGACGAGCTCCTCGCTGATCTCCGGATCTTCGGTTTCCACTTCCTCGCGAACCTCTGACTCAAAGCTGCTCAGATTGATCAGCCCCAGAGGCGCGGGAGACTCGAGCATGGCGAGGACGGCCGCACCGACATCGGTCTGGGCATACAGAGCGATGCCCGTACCCGGCTTCCCCCAGTTTCCGGTCATCGCCAGCGCGAGACATAGGCTGCGTTCCATCAAGTCGCCGTGGTAGTGCTTCGCCGACGTCATGCCGTTGATCGCGCACGTGCGCACCGTCGCCATCTTCTCAGCGAGGCGGGTGATCAGCGCGGGATCGATCCCGCAGATCGCGCCAGCTCTTGCCGGTGTGTAGGCAGCGAGCTTCTGACGCAGCAACTCGAACACGGGTGTGACCAGGACCTGGGTCCCATCTGCCGCGGTGACGTCGTACACCCCACGAAGGGCGGGGTCTCCGGTGAGCTCGAGCGTGCCGCGCGGCGCTTTGGCGATGCTCGAAGACTCCCGATCGTAGAAGTAGAGCTGCTGCTCGAGCCCCCCGTCGACCTCCGAACCCCGAAGAAAACGCCCGGTGTGGACATCGACGAGCAGCGCGAGATCCGTCTGCTCCTTCATGAACGCTTCGTCGCAGAGGTTCGCGCTCTCCAGATGGTGACAAACACCGAGCCAGAATGCGGCGTCGGTCCCCACCTCTAGAGGGACGTGGGTGGTCGCCGCGACGGCGGTCGCGTTGTAGTCCGGCGCGAGAACGACGATCTCGGCGCCCAGATATCGAGCCTCGGTGAGGTAATGGTAGATGGAGGGAAACGTGTAGGAAGGGTTGGTGTGCGCCAGGACGATGAGTCCCGCTTCCATGAAGTTGTCCGGCGTGCAGCCGGTGAAGAACTTGCCGAAGGTCTGGAAGTGACCGGCGAGCACGTCGCCGATCTGCTGATTCAGGTCGGTGGTGCACATCCCGAGAAGAGATGAGATGCGAAACCCCGCCGCGAAAGCGACCTGGCCCGGCGCCAAGTGGGGCGCATCCATGATGAGGCTCTCGGGTCCATGCTCCTCGATCGCGTCGATCATGGCGTCGGCGATCTCCGTGATCGCGTCATCCCAATCGATGCGTTCCCACTTCCCCTCGCCGCGCTCTCCGACGCGCTTGATCGGGAACTCGAGACGATGGCCGCTGTAGAGCACGTCGTGAAAGCTGCACCCTTTTTGGCAACCCAGTGGGTTGTAGTCCGCGTATTTCGGGTCGGATGCGTCGTTTCGAGCGATCTGCTCTTCTCGCCAGACGACTCCGTTCTTCGAGTAGACGTAAAAAGGACATCCACCCGGCGAGCAGCCGTTGGTGTGCGAGCCGAAGGTGATTCGGTCCCACGTCCACTCGTCTCGATAGATGTCGCCCCAGGTCTCGTAGCTCACGCCGCGAGTGACGACCTCGTCGAGCCGTCGCTTGGGGACGCAAAGGGAAAGACCAGGAACCGCCAAAGCGACTGTAGCGGCGCCGCCAAGCAGCAACTGCCTTCTGCTGATCTCGATGGTCATTTCCGACGTACCGCTCTCGTTGGCGTAGTTACTGCGTCTGTGGGCTGCTGCCAAGGTCGAAAGCGGAACTTGCGCTGGGTCTACTCGGCCCAAAACGCACCTTGGGACGCGGTGTTCCGGCTCACTCAGCTCCTGAATTGCGCAGAACGCCTTATACGTAAACTCGTCGAGGCCAAGAGAGGGCGTTTATACTTGCTTCTGTGAAGCGGCGTCCCCAGTCGAGTTCAAAGTTGCGGGTTGTGGACTCATGTTGGCGAGATGGTCGTCATCCTTCTGTTCGCGCTCGACAAAGGCAGCTTGTTGCTGCGGCGCATGGTGGGATTGGAGAGGCGGCCGGAGCCATCACGCGCTTGGCCGGCATTCGGTCGCGAGCCAGGCCGTCACGAACGGTCACTCGATCAAGGCAGTTCAAGCCCAGCTCGGCCATCGATCCGAGCGGAGCACGCACATGTACGCGCACCTCGGATCGCAGGCACAGCTCCGTTTGGTCGAGGCTCTGCAGCCTGCTGCGCCACCTCACGGCACCGAGCAAAAAGAAAGGCACGTAGCGTATTCGCTAAGTGCCTGACTTCGTTGGTTGCGGGGGCCGGATTTGAACCGACGACCTTCGGGTTATGAGTTCAGGAAACCCGGTTTTCGCACGCCAGCACAACACACCGGAATCACACAAAAACCTCATACATGACCGGGACTTGACCGCGTCGCCGTGTTCACGGTTCGTCACTTCTGCTTGGGCCGATCGTTGTCATTCCTCAAAACGTCGTCCGTCGCGAACGCAGAGGGCGACCCAGAATGCGCGGTCGGCCTTGGACAGCCTAGGGCGTTTGGTCGGCAAGACCCTTGCCGAATCAAATCCTTCACTAAGGTGTGTACCAAATCGGGGAGCTGTAAGCGCGCTCCTGTAGGAT
>JAFDFW010000108.1 GCA_019309605.1 Deltaproteobacteria bacterium
GCCGGGGCTGACGGCCAGCAGGCCGATAATCGCCGAACAAAGAAGCGCTCGGTGCGCCATCGTCTGCAGCCTAGCAGCGCCCTCGTTATGGTCCTAGTGATCGGCCTTGGCTGCGGCCGACCGGCGGCCCAGGACCCGGATGCCCTGGTGGTGATGCTTCCGCGGGATGCCGAGCAACTCGACCCGCGCTTCGTCGGCGACCCCTACGGCCTCCGCGTCTCACGGCTCCTCTTTGGCTCGCTGGTGACGATCGATCCACGGACCCTCGAGGTGATTCCCGACCTCGCCGAGTCGGTGACAGCCACGAGCCCGACCCAATTCGAGGTGCGGCTGCGGGACGGCTTGCGCTTCAGCGACGGTAGCCCCCTCGACGCCGAAGACGTGGTGGCCACCTTTCAGGGCATCGTCGATCCGAAGCTCCGAAGCCGCTACGCGCACACCTATCGAAGGATCGCCGAGATGCGGGTATCGGACCCGCGAACCATCCTCTTCATCCTCCGCGAACCACACGCTACGTTTCTCACGGACCTCGAGCTCCCCATCGTTCGAAGCGAAGACGCCTTTCGGCGCGTCGCCACGCCCGACGACCCGTTTCCTATCGGGGCCGGGCCGTACCGCCTCGTAAAGCGCGACCCTGGGGTGCTCGAGCTCCGCGCGAACCCTCATTGGCACCGCGGAACGCCGAAGTATCCCAGCCTGCGATTCGTCGTCATCCGCGACGACAACACCCGGGCGTTGCGCATGCTAGCCGGGCAGGGAGACCTCGCCATTTCCTCGATTCCTCCCTTGCTGCTTCCGATGTTCCAAGACGATCCACGTTTCGAAACCCGTAGCGCCGCGGGGATATCGACGATGTACCTCGGTTTCCAAACCACCTCACCCAAACTCGACGACGTGCGGGTACGACGGGCCATTGGATACGCCATCGACCGCGATCTCCTCGTGCGCGCGAAGTACGACGGCTTCGCGCGGGTCACGGACAGTTGGATTCCGCACGGCCATTGGGCGGCCGTCGACGCGTTGCCGCCTCGCGCGTTCGATCCTGTGCAAGCACGCACGCTGCTCGACGCGGCGGGATTTGCGGACCCACCGGGGCCTGAGCCTCGCATGCGCCTCGTGCTTCGCACCACCTCCGAGCGCTTTCGGCAATCAGTCGCGCGCGCGATTGCCGCCATGCTGGGGGACGTCGGCATCGAAGTCGACGTGCGGCCGTCGGAAGCAGCGACGCTGATCTCCGACCTCAATCGCGGCCGCTTCGAGATCACGCTGCTCCAGGTGCCGGAGGTGATCGAACCGCACGTCCTCAGCTGGTTCTTCGACTCTTCGCGGATCCCCGGACCACAGAGGGAGGGCGCGAACCGTTGGCGGTACAAGAACGAAGAGCTCGATCGTCTCTTCGAGGTTGGCAGAACCCAAGTCGATCGACCCCGGCGGCTGGCGGCCTACGAGCGAGTCCAGAGCATCCTGGCCCGTGACATTCCGGTCTTGCCTTTGTGGCAGCCAGACACCATCGCGGTCGTCCGGCGCGGATCGAGCTTCGACGTGCCGAGAGACGGACGCTTCGGGACGCTGGCATTCTGAACGCGCAGTGGTACCGTGCAGGGTGATCCTGAGGGACCCGGTCCACGGTTTGATAGCCTTTGAAGGCATGGGGGAGCGGGTGGTTCGATCCCTCCTCGACACCCGAGAAGTGCAACGCCTGCGGCGGGTTCGGCAGCTCGGCCTCGCCTCGCTGGCATTCCCGGGAGCGGAGCACACCCGCTTTTCGCACGCAATTGGCGCGGCGCACGTCATGCAGGCGCTTCAGAAGCGCCTCGACTCGTGCAGCCACGAGTTGCCAGCGGACCAAAGACTCGACGACGAGGCGAGGGCGGAGGGGCTCGCCGCCGCGCTGTTGCACGATTTGGGTCACGGGCCGTTCTCGCACCTGTTTGAGGAAGTCCTGCCCCACGCCAAGCATCACGAGCAGTGGACGCAAGAGATCTTGCTCGACCCGTCGACCGAGGTGCATCAGGCGCTCGAGTCGTTCTCGGCGGGCATGGCCGAGCGAGTCACCGGCTTGTTGAGTGGCAACTATCGACTCGGCTATCTCAGCCAAAGTGTCAGCGGAACATTGGACGTGGATCGCGCGGACTACCTCTTGCGTGACAGCCACATGACGGGCGTGCGCTACGGGCTGTACGACCTCGACTGGCTACTTCAAGCCTTGACCTTGGCGTGCGTCAACGACCGATGGGTCCTTGCCGTAGAAGGGCGCAAGGGGTTGCCACCGGTGGAAAGTTTCTTCCTCGGTCGGCACTTCATGCACCAGCAGGTCTACCACCACAAAGCCACACGGGCGGCCGAAGCGTTGGTGCGCGCGATCTTCATGAGGGTCAGCGAGCTGATTGCCGACGGTTCGCCACCGGACCCGTTGCTGCCGGCGTTTCGAGCAGCCGCCCTCGGCGAGTCGCTCTCGCTTGACGAGTACCTCCGGATGGACGACGCAGAGCTGCTCACCTGCCTCGGCGCATGGGAGCGCGGTGACGACCCCACACTTGCGGAGCTCAGCAAGCGTCTGCGATGCCGCCAGCTTCCGAAGACGGTTCCCCTCCCGGACAACCGCCCGGACCTGTGGAACGAGGCGCTTGCTCGCGCCAAGGAAATCGTCGCCGCAGGAGGGTTGCGCGCCGACCTCACGGTCTGGCTCGACATCGCCGAAGACATTCCCTACAGCGAGCCCACCGACGGCAGCGCCGATGGCATGTGGGTCAGCCTCCGCCACCAGCCCCTTCAGCGCCTAGGCGACGCTTCATTCCTCCTCGGCGAGCTTCGAAACAAGCGCATCGAGCGCCCGCGCCTCATCTTTCCGGTCGAGTTCCGGGACGAGGTGATTGCGGCGATGCATCACGTGCTCGATTAACGCCCCGGGCACCAAACCGCGATTTGCGGTAAGGTCAAGGCTAGACGGAACCGGTTGGGGGATGGCCAGGATTCTAATCGTCGATGATCAGGACAACGCGCGGTGCATGCTCTCGGAGATGCTGCGCGCGGAGGACTATGAGGTCGACCAAGCGCCAAGCGGCGAGTCCGCATGCGCCATGGTTGCCGAGAGCAGCTACGACTTGGTCATCACCGACCTGAGAATGGGAGACGTCGGGGGCCTGGAAGTCCTGCAACGCACCAGAGAAGTCTCGCCGCATACCGCGGTGATCGTCATGACGGCCTTCGGCACGGTAGAGGACGCGGTCGAAGCGATGCGTTTCGGTGCGCAGGACTTCGTGCAGAAGCCGTTCGTCGAGGAGGAGCTTCTCACCAAGGTTGCGCGCGCGGCACGCACTCGGCATCTTGCCGGCGAGCTACGCGCCGTCGCCGACGATTTTCGCGAGCGATACAACTTCGGCAACATCATCGGCCAGTCCGCAGAGATTCGGGACATTCTCGGACGCATCATTCGTATCGCGCCCACCGATGCGACGGTTCTCATCACAGGCGAGAGCGGCACCGGTAAAGAGCTGGTCGCGCGGGCGATCCACACGAACTCGTTGCGTGCCGAGCGGCCCTTCGTCTCGATCAACTGCGCGGCGCTCACCGAGACGCTGCTCGAGAGCGAGCTCTTTGGACACATGCGGGGCGCGTTCACCGGTGCCGTACAGACGCGCAAGGGCCTATTCGAGGAGGCCAATGGCGGCACATTCTTCTTCGACGAAATTGCCGAGACCCCACCCTCACTTCAGGCGAAGCTGCTGCGAGCGATCCAGGAAGGTGAAATCCGCAGGCTCGGCGACAACAATTCGATCAACGTCGATGCGCGCATCATTGCGGCAACTAACCAGGATTTGCGAACTCTCATCGAGGAAAAGCGCTTTCGCGAGGACCTCTACTACCGACTCAACGTCGCGCGCTTCGAGCTGCCGCCACTGAGAGATCGCAAGGAGGACATCGCGCCGATCGCCGAGAGCTTCCTCGAGAAGTACGGCAAGAAGATGAGCCGCCCAGCCTCGCTCGGGCCAGGCGTCATGGACTACCTCTTCGGCTACGATTTCCCGGGGAACATTCGAGAGCTCGAAAACCTGATCGAGCAGGGCGTGGCCTTGGCGCAAGACGGTCAGATTCACCTGTCCGACCTCCTCCCCAACTCAAACGGCAACGGCGCCGCGCTGCGCCCTGGGGGTCAATCGCTCGCCGACATCGTGCAAGAGGTCGAACGGGACGCCATCGTTCGCGCGCTTCGGCATGCCGAGGGCAACAAGGAGCGCGCGTCCGAGCTGCTCGGGCTCAGCCCAACGACGCTATGGCGCAAAATGAAGCGCCTTCGGCTCGAGTGGCCGTAGCCAACCCTGAGAACGGCGCCTACTGGGACTGCTCTTCGCGGGCCGTCTCGATCCGCTGCTCGCGGTCGTACGTATGCCCCACGACGCCTTGCATTTGGTTCACGACGGCCTCGGGAACCTGGGAGGCGCCCGCATCTTGAGCGGGTGGCTGCGTCACGTCGTGCACCTGCCCGCCAATCTCTTTCGTGATGCGTTGCGTCGCGGCACCTACCTCGCGCCCGAGTTCCTGCGCCTCCTGAGTGTCGGCGACTCGCATCAAGTGCTGAAAGGCGGACCGCTCGCCAAGCTGAACGAAAAAGAGGACGTAAACCAAGAAGGCCAGAACGGCGCCCCTCCACATCAGTCTCATCATTCGACGGATCATGCCTCTTCCCGACGGATACCATAGCTCCGTATTTTCTTGTGAAGGTTGGTGCGTTCCACCCCGAGAATTGTCGCGGCTCGAGAGATGTTCCAGCCCACCTCGCCGAGGGTCTGAAGGATGTAGTCCTTCTCGGCGCGGGTTCGATACTCCCGCAAAGTCAGGCGTTCGCCGGCGTCATCCAGCGTGGCGGGCAGACCCGAATGCGGGGACGACTCGTGACGCCCTTCACGGAGGACCCCCTCTGCGGGCAGATCGTCGAGGGTGATCCTATCGCCGCTCAAGATCGCCATCCGCTCCACGACATTGCGGAGTTCTCGGACGTTTCCAGGCCACGGCCGCTCCGCCAGGGCCCCCCTTTGCCAGCAACAGGATGTCGGACTTTCGCTCGCGGAGCGGGGGGGACAAGATCGGAACGACGTTGAGGCGAAAGTAGAGGTCCTCCCGGAAACGGCCGTCTTTGACCTCGCCCTCGAGGTCTTTGTTGGTCGCCGCCAAGACGCGAACATCGACCGCGATTGCTTTCTCGCTGCCAACACGTGAGATCTCCCCGCTCTGGAGCGCGCGCAGCACCTTAGCCTGCGCACTCGCGCTCATGTCGCCGATCTCGTCGAGAAACAAGGTTCCGCTGTTGGCGAGTTCGAACACGCCCTTCTTACGCCCCTGCGCGCCGGTGAACGCCCCACGCTCGTAGCCGAACAGCTCGCTCTCGATCAGCTCCGCTGGAATGGCCGCGCAGTTCACTTTGACGAAGGGCTTGTCGGCGCGGGGGCTGAGTCGATGAATCGCGCGCGCAATCAGCTCCTTGCCGGTGCCACTTTCTCCCGAGATGAGCACCCGCCCGTTCGTTGGTGCGATCTTCTCGACCTGCGCGAAGAGCGAACGGATGACGCTGCTCTCGCCGATCATTTCGTAGCGGTGCTCGACGCCGGCACGTAGCTGCTCGACCTCGCGTTGCAGCTGCCAAGTCTGAAGCGCGTTGCGGACAGTGACCAGGACGCGATCCCGGTCGAGTGGCTTCTCGAAGAAATCCGTGGCGCCGAGCTGCACGGCTTGGACTGCCTCGGCAACCGATGCATGACCCGATACCATCAGCACCGGGAGCCTTCGCGTCTCTGGCACGTTCCGGATCTTCTCGAGCGCCTCGATGCCGCTCATCTTCGGTAGGCGCACATCGAGGATGAGTAGGTCGACCTCGTTGCTCTCGAGCATTTCGAGACACTGCTCGGCCGACGACGCTTCGAGCGTGTTGAACCCAGAACCCTCGAGCACCATCCGTAGGGTGCGCCGGATGTTCTTTTCATCGTCGACGACGAGAATTGTGGCAACCATTCAACCCCGCTTATATCACGGTGGATTATGGCCCACCCAAAGAGTGATAGAGTAGGCTGAACGTGAACCACGGGGACTCCGCCAGCGAGCGCTTCGAGGCTCTGCTCGAAGCAGCGAGGCCGCCGACAGGAGGCGTCACCTTCGAACAGATCGCCTTCGAAGTAGCCCCGCTGTTGCCTCTGTTGAGTGAGCTGCCGGCGGAGGACCGCGCAGGCGGCGACTACGAGTCGTTCGCGTTTCGAGAATGCTTCGCCGTGCTGATGCTCCTCGGTCGGCGCCTGGCCTTGCTCGACCTCACGCCCACGGCGACGATTCAAATCGTGCTACTCGCTCTAGGCTCCGTCGCCGAGTCCGACGAATCGCCCACAGACGGGTTTGCGCGGCCGGTCGTCGCCGCCGCGGTCGAAGGGTTCGTATTGGGGCGCGAGGAGCGCGTCGCCCAAACCGCCGAGGCGCGTGCGGCCAAGCCTCTCAAGCCTTTGCGGATCGACGAGGCGGCATTTGCGTTGATCGCGTCGGGTGTGCATGAGCCCGCGGCGTTGAGCGAGTGTGTCGACGCGCTGGGACGCGCGATGCTCAACGCCGACGTCGATGTCGCAATCGTCGACCTCACACAACTCGGCGAACCGAACCGGGAACGGGCTGCCGCCGTGTTCGCAGCAGACGAGATCACGAGGATGCTCGGCGGCGCATGTTTCTTCACGGGAGTCGATTCACGATGGAGGGCGGCCGCGGAGGATGCGCGCGTCCCCCTGGACGTGTTGCAAATCGCACCCGACCTTGCGGGAGCGATCTCCGCTGCACGGGAGATAGCGCGGCGCAGCACCGAAGGCGCAAATCCCAAGTGGCGCGCACTGCTCGACCGACTCCGCCGATAGAACGCCTCTGGCTACTCTGGCGCTAGCTGGCGAAGCGCTTTGTTGGCGCGCGCTTTGGTCTCGCGATGCTCGGCCGCACGCTGTAACCACTTGCGAGCCTCGGCGACTTTGTTGAGCGTCTGGTAGCACTTTCCGATCGCGAGCTCTTCCTCGGGCGTGGGTGCATGATCTTTGTCAGCGCCCGCGCGCCGTTCGATCTCGTCGACTTTCCGCCGGCAGGTCGCGGTGACGTCGTCGTCGTCTTGCTCCTGCTTGCGCGGGGCAGGGGCCTCCGCCGCTACTGCGGACGGTCGCGATTTCCCCAGCTCTTCCATGCCGGCCACCGCCATGTCATCGGTCGAGACAGAGGCCGGGGCCCGGACGTCTCGCGAAGCCCTCGGCTCGTTGCCCGAGGAGCCAGACCTTCGCTTCGCGCGTGCAGGCTCCGGGGAACCCTTCTTCAACTTCGCTTCCGTGCGTTCCACGGTGCGCAGCTGGGCCGTGTCGTTGGACGCAATCTCCGCTTGGGCGAGCCTGCCCTCGTACGCCTCCTCCTCGTCCTCGAACACCTGCTCCGCAATCACCGTTTCTTCCGCGTATTTCATGTCGGCAGGCGCAGCATCGCCTTCGAGCTGCACCTCACGCGGGATCGTCCACACGCCAACCCCGACCGCAAGCATTGCAACTGCCGCCATGGCCCAGGGCGCAGGCTGCAATCGTCGCTTTTTCAAGCGGACGACCCGTGGCGCGCGCTCGCCAGCAGCGCGCAGGATCGCTGCGTCGACTGCGGCCGGCGGCTCCGCGATCGGAAGCTGCTCCGCGACCGCCAACGCTGCCTTCATCTCGTCGAATGCCGCAAGGCAATCAGGACATCGTGCGAGGATCTCGCGGACGCCGTCAGGATCGACCGCTTCGCGTTCGATCAACTCGAAGACCTGATCCTTGCACTCATCACACTTCATGCGGCTCGTCCAAATCGCTCAAGGTGTGCCGCAAACGCTCGAGGGCATAGCGCATGCGGCTCTTCACGGTGTTGGCGGGAACGCCGACCACCTCTGAGATCTCTCTGAACGCCAGCCCCTGGAGCTGACGCAGGAGAAACACCTCTCGTTGTTCCTCCGGTAGTGCCTCCACAGCGCGGGCGATCCGCTCCCGCACGACCCCGCCGATCGCGAGCTGCTCGGTCGATGGGCCGAAATGCGACACGCGTTCGCCGATGGCCTGACCCGACCTCGGTTCGCTTGCATCCAGCGAGGCGTGACCGCGGAACTTCATCTTTCGTTGATGGTCGATGCTGAGGTTCCGCGCGATGGTGTACAGCCAGGTCGAGAACTTGGCGTCTCCACGGAACTCGTCGCAGCGCTCGATGACTTTCATCCAAACGTCTTGGTACAGTTCCTCCGCTCGCCCGCGATCCCGAACCGACCGCAGCAGGAAGTTGAAAATCGGCCCGCGGTATCGTCCGAGCAAGGTTTCGAACGCTCCCGAGTCGCCCTCGCGGTACGCAGCAAGCAGCACTTCGTCGCGGAGATCGCTCAAAGGGCGCTCCCATTTGTTCCGTGGCTATGTTGCGTCGGGTGACCACACATCGATCGACGTCTGAGACTGCGATCGGATCTACTCGATCGCCCCCCTGCAAGCGAAGGACAATTCAGCGCTTCTTGGCAATCGTTGCCTCTGGAAATGCCCCCGACCTTCATTGACCCACCTGCTGGCGCTGCGGTATAAGCGCTGGGACCGTCAGGGGGCAATTTCGTTTCTGATGGTGGTCACTTAGAGGGGAATTGCGATGCGCAGGATAGTTGCGCTCTCGGTCACGTTGGTATGCATCTGGGGTGTGGGCGCAGCGGCCCAGGCCGAGGGCACGCCACCGTCGGACGCACCCACTGAGGCCTCCGCCGCAGCGGCTCCGCCAATTGAGGCTTCCGCCGCAGCGGCTCCGCCAATTGAGGCTTCCGCCGCAGCGGCTCCGCCAGGTGAGTCGATCGACGCCGGCACCTATGCCGTTCGTCTTCGCGATCTCGAACAGCGAATCAACGAGCTCAAAGAGCAGATCTTTCGCTCCAAGGCGAGGCTTTCGTTGCTCGCCGAGACAGTGCTCGAAGGCGTCGTCGGTGGCGGCCAGGCGGTCATCCTTCACGAGAACCGGATGTCGCAGTCCTACAAGCTGGTGAGGGTCGTCTATGCGCTGGACGGCGCTCCGATCTTCACGAAGGCCGATGAGGAAGGCTCGCTCGGGGACCAGAAAGAGTTCGAGATCTACAACGGGAGCATCGTTCCCGGCGAGCACACGCTGACCGTCAACCTCGAGTACCGAGGTCACGGCTACGGCGTCTTTGCATACCTCAAGGGGTACCGCTTCAAGGTGCGCTCCACCTACACGTTCGCGGTGCCCGAGGGCCGCGTCTCGACGGTTCACGTCGTGGGCTACGAAAAGGGCGGTCCGACGACACCGCTCGAAGAGCGGCCAGCGGTTCGATACATCGAGCGTGTCGAACGACAGGTACGACCCGAAGCAAGCGGTGAGGGCGATCGGTAATGCGACCTCGTGGGGCGACACCGTCGCCGCCCACACCGACACTTGGCAGGGGGCGAGCACGAAGGGTTTGCCTGGGTTTCACCCAGTGCCGTCCGTTTGTTCGGGCCTTCGGGTTGGTCTTGGCGTTTGGCGTCTTTGCGTCCGTTGCGCCTGATGTCGCCGCCCAGGATGTGACCGCAGCCAATCGTGAGGTGTCCGACCTCGAATCCGATACGCAAAGGTTGATGGCCACTCGCGTCCGGCCGCACGACCTCAAGAGCGACACGTTCGTCGAGGAGCGCCTCACCGACGGAGAGCTGTACCTGCGCCTCGAAGACTACCTCCGCGCAGCCATTCTTCTCATGGACATCGTCGAGCACTATCCGACGCACCGCGCCTATCCCGAAGCGCTGTTTCTTCTCGGGGAATCTCTCTTCTTGGCCGACGACTATCTCGGCGCGCGGAAGCGCTATGCGGAGGTGATCGATCGCAGCAGCGAGCCGACGTTCTCGCCTTACCTCCAAATGGCGCTCAGCCGCCTCATCGAGATTGCCATTCACACCCGCGATTTCCGGGAAGTCGACGGATATTTCGCGCGTCTGGAAACCCTGCCGTCCTCCACACTTTCGGTGACCACCGCGTACTTCCGCGCGAAGTATTTGTACAACCGCGCCGTCCCGGTCGACGAGGTCCTCAACGCTCCACCCGACGCTGCCATTGGCGGAGTCGATCAGGGCCGTCTCGAGCAGGCGCGCAAAGGTTTCATCGCGATCCCCGGCGGCACCGAGTTCTCCCTTCGCTCCAAGTATTTCGTGGGCACCATTCACACTCTGCGCGGTGAGCACCTCGATGCCATTGCTGCGTTCCACGGCGTGCTCGGTCACGAGCCGGCCAATGAGCCGGAGCGCCAGGTCGTCGAGCTGACCTATCTCGCGCTTGGGCGCCTCTACTACGAAACCGAGCAGCTCGAGCAGGCCCTCGAAGCGTATCGCGCTGTCGAACAAACCTCCGAGCATTTCGACGAAGCGCTGTACGAGCTCGCGTGGACCTACATCAGACTGGGCGACGCTGTCCAGGCCGAACGCGCGCTCGAGGTGCTCTCGGTAGCCGCCCCCGACAGCGCGCTCAACGCCGACGGCAAAGTCTTGCGGGGAGACCTCTTGGCGCGCACGGGTCGCTATGACGAGGCGGACGTGGTGTTCGACGAGATCCGCGGAACCTTCGGGCCCATTCGTGACGAGCTGGCTCGCAAGCGTCGGGAACACCCCGATCTTCACGCCTATTTCCGAAAGGTCGTGCGCGAGAACCTGGACCATTTCGATATTGACGACTTCCTTCCGAAGTCCGCTCGGCGCTGGATCGTCCTCGAGGGTGACTATGAACGGGCACTGGAAGTGCTCGCAGACCTCAGCGAGGCCCAGCAGCTCGTGCGTGAGACCGACGAGCTCGCACAACGGATCACCGCAGCTCTAAGCGCACCGAACCGGGTCAGCGTCTTTTCGGACCTGCGACGACAACGCGAAAGGACCACGGGGCTCCGCAACCGGGCGGCGCGCGCACGAGGAACCCTCATCGACAGCGAGGCCCGAGCTAGAGGCAATCGCCAGGGCGAGGCAGCGCGTGTTCAATCGCGGCGTCAGGAACTCCAAGCCGCGGTGATGAAGATGCCAGTCGAGACGGAACATTTCATCGATCGCGATTTCGAAAAGCTGGAGGAGTACAGCTCGGCCGAGCGCGATCTCCAGGGATTGCGTGTCGAGATCCTCGGGCTCGAAGCTCGCATCGTCGCATCGAGGACCGGGCTGGCCTCAGTCGATCCCGAGAAGGTCGATCCCAAAGCGCTGCGCGCACAAGTCGATCAGCACGAAATAGAGATCCGACAGCACGAGGAGCAGCTGACCTGGATTCGGCGTCGTCTCGAGGTCGGCCGACTCCACGTCGGCGTGGGCGACAGGCGATACCAGGCGGACGACACGGAGCGTTCCAAGTTCATCGCTCTAGTCGATCGGGAGCGCGAGCTCGCGGGGTCGGCTGGCCCCGCATACAACGCCGCCTTCTCGCGCGTGGCGGCTGTCGAGCGCCAACTCGACCAACGCGACACCGAAGTCGCGGCGATGGTCCGAAGACGAGTTTCAGAGATGCTGGTGGTGGTCGACGAAGAGACGGCCAACCTTGCGCGCTATCGCCTCGCGCTCGGGTCACTCGAAGACGAGACGGAAGATCCTGCGGGCGGACCTCGGCAAAATCG
The DNA here is from genome assembly GCA_019309605.1 of Deltaproteobacteria bacterium. Lineage (GTDB taxonomy): Bacteria > Myxococcota_A > Polyangia > Polyangiales > Houyiibacteriaceae > SG8-38. The sequence goes on from JAFDFW010000108.1 coordinate 11,630, forward strand.
ACGTCTCCTGGGCGAGGCGCGAGGATCACCGACTGCGCATCGACACGTTGACCCGAGAGCGAGCGCGCGAGCTTCAGGCCCTCGACGACGAATTCCGCGATGTGATGGACCAGAACCAAGGCGGCGAGGGCGAGCCATGATCGGGCGCCGCCGGATCGCCTCGCTGGTTTTGCTGGCGCTGTGCTTCGCGACGTGGGCGTCTTCCGATCCCGCCGCCGCACAGGAGGGGGAGACTGCGCCATGGGAGGGCGCGACCGACGTCGCCTTGCCCCCGTTCCTTCAGGACACGGGCAAACGCATCGTCGACCAACGACCACCCCCCACCCAGCAACAGCTCGAGGCGCTGCGCCAGCTAGAACAAGAGGTCGATCGCTTCACCGAGACGGGAGAGGCCTTCCGTTCGACTGTCACCTCCCTGGTGCGGCGTGCGTATCTTCAGCAGCGGCGCGAGCGCGACCGCTGGTATGGCGAGCAGCTCGAAACCGAGGAGAGGGCGTTCAACGAGGCCCGCGAA
>JAFDFW010000699.1 GCA_019309605.1 Deltaproteobacteria bacterium
CGCTGCTTTGGTCAAAGCGGGGTTGCTGGAACGGGAGGCCAATCAGTACCTCGTGAGGAGCCCTGCCTTGCTGAAAATGTGCCTCACGCTCGAAGCCAACGGCATCGACGTGGAGACCGCCCATGCGGCAACGGGGATCCTCGCACGCCACCTCTCAAAAGCGGCGAACGAGCTCAGCCTCCATTTCCAGGAGCACATGACCGACCGAATCCGCGACGGAGGCCCAGACAGCTCCGGCGAGTTCTTGAGCGCACTCAAGCCGGTCGCCCTCGACGCCGCTGCGGTGATCTTCGCGCAGGAGATTCAGCACGCGCTCGAACAGATGCTGCACGAAGGACGCTTAGCCCCGGTGCTGTCCGGGCGCGGCGACGAAGAGGACGAGCAGCCCGGCAAATAGCGCCGGGTTTCAGGTCAGGTCGAGAAGCACCTTCCCCGCACGCCCTGGCCGACGCGCATGCTCCAGCGCCGCATGCAGATCGTCGAGTCGATACGTCTGCTCTACGGAAGTGCCGAGCACGCCGCTCTCGATCAGCTTCGCGGTCTTGCGCACCAACCCGATGCGTTGGAAAAGCGTCCGCTTGGCGAGGTACGCGGACAAGTAGAACCCCTCGATGCTCGTCATCGGCATCATGATGTCGCGGGGAGGCAGAGAGATCGGCTGGCGGCTCAGGGTGCCGTAGCAAACCATACGGCCGCCGGGCGCCAAGGTTCGCAACACTTCTGAACCGGTGGCGCCTCCGACGCAGTCGAGGACGTAGTCGACACCCCCGGGCGCGATTCGGTGAATGGCTCCGAGCAGGTCTTCATCTTCCAGCGCAACGACGTGCTTGCTGTTTGCTTGCTTCAACCGATCCGCGCCGGACCGGCTACGTACGACGTCGATCACGCGAAAGCCGTGGGCAACGGCGAGGTTTCGCACCATCTGAGAGAGCGCGGACCCCGCGGCGGTTTGCAACAGTACCGCACCCGGCGGAACCTGCAGCACCTGCCGCACCAGCACGAGCGCGGTGAGCGGATTGACGAAGAACGAGCACGCCTGCGCATCGCTAAGCGAGCGCGGCACGGGAAACGCGCGGCGCGCATCGATGAGAGTTTCCTCCTGCCAGGTGCCATGGGGTGGCCCGCTGACCACCGCAACACGCTTGCCGACCAAACGCCTCCCAAGGAGGCCTCCGCCCGACTCTTCAACGACACCGACCCCTTCGACGCCGAGAGAATACGGTGGCCTCGGAAAGACGTCCGAGCCCGGACCGTCGGTGGGCCGATCGGCGCCACGGTTCCAGATCATCCGTGCAAACGAGCGCTCGTAGATCCCATCGATGTAGTTGAAGTCCGAGGGATTGACCGGCGCCATGCGCATCCGAACACGCACCTGGCCAGGACCCGGTTTCGGTGCCGCGACATCACGAACCTCGACCGTGCCGGCATCGTCGGAAAACGAGTCGATGCCTGCAGACTTCATGGCTCAGTCGCCTTGTGGGCCGCGCAGCCCGCTCGGCATAGCGAAGGGCCAGTTGGAATCCACCGTGCCGCCATCGACGTGGAGCACCTGGCCCGTCACCCAACTGCCTGCCTCCGAAAGCAAGTACAAGGCCGCTGCGCCGATGTCCTCTACGGTCCCGAGCCGGCGAAGCGGCGTGAGGTCCACCATCTGCTTGGCCAGCGCCTTGTCGGCGCTCACCATCGCGAGCGCATCGGTCTGTGTCGCCCCGACCGCAATCGCGTTGACGCGCACGTGGGGCGCCCACTCGTGCGCGAGCAAGCGCGTCATGTGCGACATCGCGGCCTTCGCTGTCCCGTACGCCACAAACCCGTGGTCAACCAAATGAGAAAGCCCCGACGTGATGTTCACGATGGCCCCGTGCCCGCGCTCCGCCATTGAAGGCGCCAACGCGCGGGACATGTGAAGCGCCGTGGTCACGTTGAAGTTGAAGGACTTGTTGAGCTCCTCGTCGGTGCACTGAAGCGCCGGTCCCGGCAGCGTGCCACCGGCGTTGTTCACTAGAAAATCGACGCCCCCAAACTCCGAAAGCGCCCGCTCTACGAGCCGGTCGAGTTGCTCGGGAACGAGCACATCGGTAGGCACGACCAATGCGCGCCCGCCGTTTTGCTCCACGATACTGGCGACCTCTTGAAGCGTGTTCTCGCGTCGCGCGGCGAGCACCAGGTTTGCCCCGGCCTCGGCTAGCGCAATGGAAATCCCGCGGCCGATACCACGACCAGCACCCGTGACCACAGCAACGCGGCCATCAACTTTAAAGCGATCCAATATCATGCCCGCTTCCGCAACCGTAGGACTCGATGGAAACCAATCCTGGCCGGCTACGGTCGACAGATGATATAAGAAACCGCTCATATGCACCCCTGGCACGACGTCTATATCGACGAGGGCGAGCTCGCCAAAGGCTGAGCGGCCCGCGCCTCCGATTCCGATGATCGAGCTTCGAGACGTACGGTTCGAGTATAAGCGAGGCGGTTTCTCCCTCCGCGTGCCGCACCTGCAAATTTCCAAGGGCACGAGGGCGGCGGCCATTGGGCCAAGCGGCTCAGGCAAGACGACCTTGCTCAATCTGGTCTCGGGCATCGAGCGCCCGGCATCGGGTCACGTCGACGCCGCGGGCACGCGTGTCGACAAGCTCTCGCCAGCCGAACGGCGCTCGTTTCGCATCACGAACATCGGGTTCGTATTCCAGGATTTTCTTCTGCTCGACTACCTCGACGTCTTGCAGAACATCCTTTACCCGTACCGGCTTCACCATGACCT
>JAFDFW010000700.1 GCA_019309605.1 Deltaproteobacteria bacterium
GCGGCTCGGCGCTTCGACCCCGAATGTAGCGCGCGAGCCGACGAAAACCTCTATCGGACGACGCAGCGCGCTGGTGCCGAACGATCACGGCTGCCCAGCCAAACGCTCGACCGCACGACTGACTTGGCGGATGGCGTCCCGAAGCTCGACGTTCAGTCCGTAGTAGCTGGAGCGATCACCGACGCCTTCTCGAATGGCAAGCTTGAGGAGGCCGCCGATGCGGTTGAGGTCCGCGTGAACCCTCGAGACGGCGGTAAGGGCTTGAGCGTCGGTGGTGCTTTTCAAGCGAACGCCCCGGAGGCAGCGTCGGAGAACCTCGGCGCGCGAGCAGCTCGTCTGGTGGGCGAGGGCATCGAGGCGGACAAAGTCATCCTCGTCGACGCGGAACGAAACCATTCGCGATTTCTGCTTCCTTGGGCCGCCAGGTTCGAGTGTCGAACCGCGCAGTGAGTGACGTTGGACGGAAAACGTCGAGGTCGGCTCGTTGACCTGACGTTGACGTGGCGATGTGAAATGAGATGACATGAGGTGACGAACCGTGAACACGGCGACGCAGGCAAGTCCCGGTCATGTTTGAGTTTCTGTTGAGTCTTGTGTGTCTGTGTGATGTTGCGCTTAGTCGACTGTGATGCTTTGGGAGCATGAGGTCGCTGGTTCGAATCCAGTCGCCCCGACCAATCATTTCAAGGGGTTGCGTGGTTAGCGTGTTGGCTTGTCGGCCCCCGTGCATGCGCTCTATACCGGGTCGATTCGCCAGCGGGTCGCCATGGGACGACGCGCGGGCGCAACGATTCTTCGCTTCGGTGGCGAACCGACGAGCAAGTCGGCTCAGCCCACGCGCCGCCGACAAGCGCGCCTCGGCGGCTTTGACCTTCATGCCAACACGTCTGTCCGTGCCAAGAACCGGCCCAAGCTCGAGTGCCTATGCCGGTATCTGCTCCGACCGCCTGTTGCTGAAGATCGGCTGTCGTTCTCGCCGGATGGAACAGTCCGCGTTCGCCTCAAGACGCCGTGGCGCGACGGGACGAGGCACATCGCCCTAGAACCGCAGGAGCTTCTCGCAAAACTCGCGGCTCTGATTCCGCGCCCCTACGTGAACCTCATCGTCTATCACGGCGTCCTCGCACCGAATGCCAAGTGGCGGCGGGAGGTCGTTGCCTTCGGCCATCCAAAGGCCGCGAGCGAGCCGTCCTCAAGCAGCGCACGGAAGGTTGCCAGGGCACGCAACCGCACCTGGGCCGAACTCATGCGACGCGGCCCCGACATCGATGTCCTCGAGTGCCCGGAATGCGGCGGCCGCATGCGTTTCGTGGCAGCCATCATGCTCGCGAGCGCGATTCGCCGCATCCTCCGCCATCTCGGTCTCCCCTCGGACCCGGTCGAGCTCGCCCCTGCACGAGCACCCCCGGAACTGGACGACGCCTGGGCTTGTTGACCGCACTCGGCTTCGAGGTCGAGCGATTCGACCGCTGCGTCCCTCTGACCTTGGCTACGCTTTCTCTGGCCCTTTGGGGCGTGGCTGAGGTGCCGGGACAACGTTTGTTCGCCGGTCTCTTAGCCCATTGGGCCCATTCGGGAGTCCGAATTACGCGGTACCAGATGTTATGTCGAATTGCGGCGCACCCAAGACCGCCTTTGTTTCGCCTATCCGCACCCCGTATTTTGTTGCTGCAAGACCAAGACAGTAAACGAACACGTTGTTTTGTTGAGGCCGTCATCGGGACGCAACAAGAAGCGGCGGCCGATGCAGCGTCGGGTCACGAGGTAGGTCTGCGCGGGTAGCACGCGTCGCGGCAACGTCATGCCGGGGTATCGGTCCATATTCCGCCCCGTTTCTTCAATTCGAACGTGGGAACGTTTCGCAGATCTCGGAACTGTTACTACCACTGAAAACTAAACCAACCTCGGTCGGATCCTTCGTTGGTCTTTCGTTCACCTGACCAGCTCGTAGGTATCGGCGTCGAGGGAAAAAGACACCTGTTCGCACGTCGGTTGTGAGGAGGGCTTGCAGCCGGTGATTTCTACGGTGGTCTCAGTGAAGGTCGCCCAGGCGTCTTCAAAGATAGGCGACTCGGGGGACTCGGGGGACTCGGGTACCTCGAGGATCTTGAAACCAACGCCCGCGAATGCAAAGCGCTCCGAACCTGGGGTGGCCAGATCGAGGTGGTAGCCGATGTTTGTGACCCGGAACCAACAATCGACCCGATCGGTGTAGAAAGGCTCCTCGAGTGGGAGGACCTGGATGGTGTTGTCGTCTAGGCCCCTGATCGCAAGCTTGCCTGCGCCGGTTACCCCTACATCCCTGGTGAGCCAACCCCAAAGCGCGTGGATGATTTCGCCGCCACCGATGCCGTTGCTCAGATCGCCGTTCGAGGTGAGCTCGGTACCCACGTTCGTTCTCGCGCTTCCATCGCCATCCACATCGATGGGCCACTGGGCCTGACGAGTGTCCTCGTCGTAGGTGACGTTCTCGGGCAGATCATAGACGTTGTGATCCGGTACATCGTCGACGTATCGGAGGACTCCGTCGAGCGTATCTAGGAAGCTCATGAAGCCCCGAAGGCCGTCCCCAGTGCATTCGGAGACCGCCAGCAGATAGTCTGTTGGGGTGCCAGCGGTACCGCCGGTGCCCCCAGAGCCTCCAGAGCCGCCTGTGCCTCCGCATTCGACCTTGTCGCAGCTATCGGGGAAGGCGATGTCGCTCAAGGTGTCGAGCAAATTCTCCCAGGTCGTCTCGCACTCGAAGCACTCCAAACCCTGCACCTCGATGGTCACCCTTCCCTCGGGCTCCGACTCAAACGTCGCGGTCGTGGTCGAGCCATCTCCTCGGAAAGGTCCTCCCTTGATCGCCGGACAGCCCTCGTCTCCGATTAGGTCACCGCTGTGGAGTGTGAGGCTCCCGGAGTTGGGGATGCTCGACCCTGGGGGGAAGCCGATATCGGGCACGGGGGGGCTTGGAGGCACCGCAACGCTGTTCAAGGTGTAAACTCCAGCCCTCTTGACATCGACGAAGAGACTCAGCACGCCACGAGGCTTGAAGACGGTGATCGCAGACGCCTCATTAATACACAGGCCGTTCGTGCAGTCGTCATCAGCGACGCATGGATCTCCAGCTTCGTCGCTAGCCTCGTCGCATACCTTGTCTCCGATGTCGATCGTCGTATCGATGTCAAAGCAGCCAAGTTGCAACTGTCGATCGCCTTCAGAGATCGTCACCGGGCCGCCATCTTTCCTTTGAGCCGCAAGCGTCATCATGATGGTCTCTGGTGCCAAAACGGAGGGGTCGAAGTCGCCCGTCACGCTCGCCGCGCCGGTGAGCACGGTGTCGTTTGGCTCGCCCGCAATCGTAAACGCGTCGAACTCAACACTCCCCGGGAGGCCGGCAAAGCGGGCGTCCGCCGAGATTGGATTGAAGGCGTCTGTAGCAAGCCCGACGCTGATGTTGCTCAGCACCAATTGGCCGTTCACGGCAGTGCTGGACAGTGGCGATCCAGTGCAGCCCTCGAATGTCACGGTCGCTTCGCTATCGGGAGGAGGAGGAATCGCCTCCACTTCGATTTGCGCGGTTCCGTCGTCACAGAGGGCAAGATCGACTTGGAGCTGTTTGCGCTGCACCTCGGAAGACTCGGGGGTCGTCTCGTCAACGAGCGCTTGGAATATCGTTGGCATGGTGGCCGCGAGTCGGGTGCCGAACGCGACTGCGATCGCCGCACCTCCGTTCGCTGGCAGCGCGGTCTCGCTGTCGAAGCTCAATGCTTGCTGGCCATCACCTCCACCGCCGTCGCCGCCGCAGCCCTGATACATGATCATTCCAGCGGCAAGCGCCGTCAGCACGCCCAATAGCACTTTGCGCAACATGTCAGCC
>JAFDFW010000701.1 GCA_019309605.1 Deltaproteobacteria bacterium
AGATCACCGGGATGATCTTGTCGTCTTCGCGGTACTGGGTGGTTTCGTAGCCGCTGAGGAAGGTTTGTAGGGACGTCGCCACGTCTTCGTTGGAGACTCCGGCTCGGCGCGCCTGATCTTCGCTGACCTCGATGACCAGCTTCTTCACGCGTGGGCCCCAGTCGTCGCCCACGTTGCGTGTGTCGTCCCGATCGTTGAGCCATTGCTTGACCGCGTCGGCAATTTCGAAGGTCCTATCGAGGTCCTTGCCCGAGATGCGCACCTCGACAGGTTTGGTCACCGGCGGTCCATTGCCGAGCAAGCGGACATACGGACGGACATCGGGGTAGTGTTCAGTCACGTACTTTTCGAGGCGCGCCATCAGATCCGGAACGACCTCTGCGTTCGTGGTTTCGATGATGCTCTCCGAGAACCGAGGACGCGGTGCGTTGGGGTTGTACCCCAAAGTGAAGCGTGGTGGGGTCGACGCGATGAAGGTGGCCCAGTGCGTGATCCCCGGGCGGTCGTCCGTCTCCTGGAGGTCGCTACGCACGTAGGACTCCATGTCCTCGATCATGTCTTCTGTCGTGCGGATGGAGGTGCCCGGAGGGAAGGTGAACTCGGCGACGAAGAGGTTGGTGGATTGCGTTGGAAAGAACATCTGGGGCACGAGCTTGTAGAGCTGCATGCCCGCCAAAAATCCGAGGACCGCCACCACGATGCTCAGCGCCGGGTGCCGCAGGATCGCCAAAATTCCGCGACGGTAGACGCGATAGAAGCGCGAATCGAAGGGCTCCTCGACCGCCTTGGGTTTGAGAAAACGCACGCAGAGCAGCGGAACCATGGTGAGCGCCAGCACCCAGGAGATCAGGAGCGTAATCGTCACGACCGAGAACAGCACCCCCGTGTACTCACCGACAGCCGATTCTGCGAGCTTGATCGGCAGGAAGGCTGCCGACGTGGTCAACGATGCGATCAGTAGCGGCACCCTCAGCTCGTTCGTCGCGCCCAATGCGGCTTTGACACCATCCTCGCCAGCCGCCATCCGCACCATGATCGACTCCGAGATTACAATGGCGTTGTCTACCAGCAGTCCAAGCGAGATGATGAGCGCGGCCAACGACATCTGGTCGATCTGAATCTCGAAAAGATTCATCACCCACATTGCGATGATCATGGTGACGGGTACCAGCGTGGCGACGACCAACCCTGTGCGCAGACCCAGAGTCAGAAGCATGACGATGAGGACGATGGCCACGGCTTGCAGAACACTTTCGACGAAATCGTCGACCTTTTGCTCCACGCGGGTGGGCTGGAAGTACGTCTGGTAGAAGTCGATCCCGTGCGGGTACTGCTCTTGAATGTGCGTGAAGAACTGCTGTAGCTGTTTGCCTAGCCGAATGAGGTTCCCGCCCTCGGCCATCGACACCGCCAGGGTGAGACCGGGTCTGCCTTCGATGCGCACTAGCCCCTCGGGCGGGTCCACGTAGCCACGGTAGATGTCGACGATGTCTTCGAGGTAAACCAGCTCGTCGGTCCTCGGGAGTCGAACCACGTTGCGCCTGAGTTCGTCGACCGAGCTGAAGTTACCACTTGGCTCGAGTGCGATGGTCTCGTTCTCGATGTCGATTTCACCGCCCGGTTGGATGATATTGCGTTCTTGCAGGGCGTCTTTGAGGAAGTTCGGCGTCATGCCGATGCGGCTCAGAACGGCGTTGTCGTACTCGACGAAAAGACGCTCTTCCTGGGCGCCGAGGATGTCGACCTTGGCTACCGACTCGATGCGCAGGATTTCGTCGCGGAGGTCGTCTGCGATGTCCTTGAGCTGCATGTACGAGAAGCCGTCACCGGTCATGCTGAACATGATCGGGTATACATCTCCAAACTCGTCGTCGACGATCGGTCCTGTAATGTCCTCCGGCAAGCTGGGCGCGACGCTGTCGACCTTGCGTCTGAGGTTGTCCCAAATGGGACGCATGTCCTTGAACTCTTCACGGATGTTCACGTAGATGACTGAAACACCGGTGCGGCTTTCGCTGTTGACCCAGTCGAGCTCGGGGATCTCTTGAACGACCTTTTCGATTGGATCGGTGATCAACTGCTCCACGCGTTCCGGGCTCGCACCGGGGAACTGCGTGGTGATCATGGCCGTTCGAATGATGAAGCCTGGGTCCATCTGGCGAGGCGCGTCGACGTACGCTCCGATGCCGGCGAATATCAGGACGACGATCAGCGTGCCGGTGACCGTGCGTCGCTCCAGGGCAAACTTGGTCAAGCTCATGGCGTCTCG
>JAFDFW010000109.1 GCA_019309605.1 Deltaproteobacteria bacterium
AGATCATGCTCACCAACAACATCTCCATGAACCCGAAGAAACCGATCCCACGCTGGGCGCTCTGGGCTCGCCTGCCGTTTCAGTTTCTGTTCATCGCATGGGCGTATTGGTTTGCACGATGAGATCCCGGCTTTTCTCCCCTCCCGATGAATGGACCACCTTCTCTAGCAAGTTGGGTCGTGGGCTGACGGCGGCTGGCCTCGCCGCGACGGTGGCGGCGGTCTCCGAGATCGCGCTCTCGGGCACTGCTTCTTCGACTCGAGCGTTGGTTGGCAGCGCCGGGCTTGGGCTGGGGCTTGGGTTGACGATTGGTGCGCTGTGGGCTGGATTGGCGCACCTGCTCTCGAGATGTCCGCCGTTCGCCTCGTGGATAGTGTGGCCGGGGCTGGCGCTTGGGGCCTTCGCCGACGTGGCTTGGAGCCTTCGCGCATTCGCAAACCTAGGCACCCGCTACAACACGCTTGCGGTCGGCACGATGGTCGCTTGCGGTCTCGCTGCTGCGACGACCGGCGCCCTTCTGGTCCTGATGCAGCCGACCCGCACGCTCCCACCTCCGCTGGTGCGTGCGCCGCGCTGGGTTCGATGGCTGGTCGGCGTCGCGCTCATCGTCGGCGCAGCTGTGTTGGTCTACCTAGACCGGACCCAGTTCCCGGGGCAATACGCGACCTTCCACGTGGCGCTGCAAGGGTCGGCGTTGTTCTGTGGCGCCCTCGTCGTCCTGTTGTCCGGGATCGTCCTTTCCCCCCGGAGCCCTTCCGTTCGCGTGGCCGGCGTCGCAATCGGCGCACTACTCGTGCTCTTGCCCTTTGTCTTGTTGCACGCGCCGCAGCAACCGGCGTTTGAAACCATGCTGAACCGGCCCTTCGCGGCCCTGCCGCTTCGAACCATGCGCCTCATCGCGGATTTCGATGGCGACGGTTTCTCGGCCGTGCTCGGCGGTGGCGACTGCGCGCCCTTCGACCCAGACGTGAACCCCCAGCAGCGCGAAATTCCCGGCAACGGCGTGGACGAGAACTGTTTCGGAGGCGACGGAGAACTCGTCGCCGCAGCCGCCCACCAGGCGGACGTACCCATACCGGCTGAGCCCTCACCTCAGCACGTCGTGTTGATCACCGTCGACACCGTCCGACCCGATCGGATGTCGCTCTATGGCTACGAACGGAACACCACCCCCGAGCTCGCCCACTGGTTTGAAAACGGGACCAAGTTCACACGTGGCTACGCCGCCGGTGGATGGACGAGCATCGCGATTCCAGCGATCCTGCGTGGCGTGAATCCACGGCGGTTGCGGTGGACACGCATGTACGAGACCAACCGCTACAGGTGCTTGAAGGCGCCGCTCGGTGACCAGTTGCGGCCCGGGGAAACCGCACGCGCCATGTTCTTGTTGCCGCTGAGCGATCCACATTGGTCGCTCGCCACCTACATGCGCCGGCGAGGCATGTTCACAGCTGCCGTCGTAGATGGCGGTTTCACCGAGATACTCTCCCATAAGTGGGGCACCGGGGAGGGGTTTGACACCTTCGTGGAGATCAACTTGTTGGCCAGGAACCTACGAAACGATGCCCAAACGGCCGACCAAGCCATCGACGTTCTACACAACCGGCCGCGGGGCAAACCATTCTTTCTTTGGGTGCATTTCTTCGGCCCGCATGCGCCGAGCAAACGTCACCCGGAGATCCCGCTCGCCGGGGAGACCGTCGGAGATCTGTACGACGGTGAGATCGCATACCTCGACCAACACGTGGGTCGATTGCTGCGAGCCATCGATGAGCAGCAGGATCGCCCTGTGACCGTTTTGCTGGCTTCCGACCACGGCGAACGCATCAACAAGCGGTCCCGAGGTCACGGGTTTGGAATCTCGCTTCGCGCGATCGCGACTTCGCCCGACGAATACGAAGATCGCGTGCTCCTCGTCGACACCTTCATTTTCGACAAGAGCACCGGCGATACGGGCACCAAGTTCCGGCTCGACCTCGTCTCTGCCGTCTCCGATCCTCATAAACTCATCATGAACCGCCTCGATAACACGCTGGGACTGTACGACGTCAACGACCCAAAGATGGCTGGCCGAAATCTGCTGCGCTCACGTGATTCCGATTCTCTCGAACGGGAGTTGCGCACCTACCTCGAAGAAACCGGGGGCGCGCCACTGCTGGTGGACTAGCCGCGGGTGGCGCCTTAGTTCCCGCCACTAGATCGCTGGATCGACACACCACGCGCACGCGTCGCGAGTCGATCTGCATCTTGGGTAAGCCTGCAGGGCGACTTGATCGAGACTCGCGGTATGATAACGGCTTTGTCGAATGCGAACCAAAGGTCTCTCTTGACGGCAAGCGGTAAGACGCTGGCTGACGGCCAGACCTGGAGCCGCTGGGTGCTCACTATCAGTGTTGGCCTCACCGTCTTGCCTGCGCTCTTGGATTTGTGGATCGGCGGAGCGCGTCGCGCCATCGGGTACTTTGCCGCCGACGCGTTCTACTATCTGACCGTCGCTCGAAACCTGCTGGACTATGGCACGACCACCTTTGATCAGGTCACCATCACCAACGGGTACCATCCACTTTGGCAATTTGCTCTAGCCCTAATGATGTGGATGTGGCGAGCGGCTGCTCTCAGTGAGCCGACGCAGCTAGTGCTCACCGCCGCTGCCGGTGTGTGCCTCAACGGCGCCGCCGTGTACCTTCTGGGACGCGCCATTTGGAAAGCCCGCGGCCGCCTCAGCACAGCGTTCTTACTGATCGCCGTGGGGCCATACGCTATCTTCCTGTCTGGCTTTTACTGGGGCCTGAGTCCAGAGCAGTTGGCTCGGCAGAATCCCTTAGAGGGGACCATGCCGGTCTACGGCACCCTGTGGAGTTTTGCCAATGGCATGGAGAGCTCGCTGGCGCTCTTCTTCTTTTCAGCTTTGGCGTACGTGTACGTCTCATATCCGGTTCTCACCTCTCCGAGAGCCGCGGCGGGATACGGCGCTCTGTGCAGCCTCTTGGTTCTTGCACGTTTGGATCTCGCACTCCTGCTGGTTCCTCTCTTGGCCGTTTATGGGCTGCGCGCGTTGATTCTAAGAACCCGGGAGAGTGTGCATTGTGCTCTTGCCGCGTGGTTCGCCTTTGCAGTGCCTCTGGCCATCTATCTTCTGCTCAACTGGCTGTGGGTTGGCGCAGCAATCCCCACCAGCGGGAGCGCAAAAAGCAGTTTTCCGCATCCCGGGAGCTCTGGCGCTCGTGGTCTGGTCCGGATACCCGCAGTAATGCAGAGCGGTAGGCGGTACCTGGGCCTGGTCTATCGGGAGGCTCAGATCGTTGTTCCAAGTGTCGTTGCGCTGCTGTTTACCCCCTGGCTGCTGTATCAGCGTTGGGACGGGCCTGCATCGGAGCGGAGTTGGCGCTGCCCAGGCGATCCATGGGACTCGTTTTTGATTCAAGTTGGGTTCGGGGTGCTGATTCTTGGGGCGTACAATTGGCTTTTTGTCAACATCACGTACCAGGGGCATTGGTACTTCCCTGTGTCTTGTGTCTTCGTATCCCTGGCCTTGTTTCGGGTGGTCTCCTTACCCCGGTTCGTCGCGCGCTGGGCGCTTCCGGCACGTTGGGCCGGAGCTACGGCTATCGTGGCGTTTTGCGTGTTCTTCTTTCTGACGTTTCACAGGAAGCCGGCGTACCATAAGAAGTATGCAGATTTTTGCTTGCAGGAGGCTTCAAGACTCAAGGAAGCCTACAGGGGCAAGGAGCCCAAGCTGCTGAGCATTGATGATGGAGTGATTGCCTACTGCACGGGTTTTCCGTCGATGAATGGCATGGGCCTGACGTTGGATCCGCAGGCTGCGCTTGCTCGCAAACAGGGCAAACTGGGCGCGTTGGCTGTCGCGCGCGGGTACGACCGTGTGGCGTCTTTGGTGTACGTGAACTCCGCCCGTCTCAAGCCGAGCACTCCGCAGAAGGAGGTGAATGATTGGGCCCATAAGCGGTACAAACGATTTTTGGGGGCCAATCCCGGATTCGAGTTTGCGGTGGAGTATCGGTCGCCGGAATCGGGCTTCGTGGTCTTCATGGTGCGGCCGAAGTGAGGGCTCGCCCGCCATTGCAACGCGAACCCTGAGATCCCTGAAGCGTGGTCGGCCGGTTCCCATCCACATCTTCGATGTGCTACCAGCTCCCGAAGATGGCGACCGTCCCACCTGCAGACGATGCGGCCCCCGGGGGGGAGCCGGGGAAGTCGGTCGCTCCATCCTCCGATTCCACGGATCCCCAGCTCGTGCCTGAACCAGCGAACGATTGGTGGACCAGGTACGCGGCACACCTGATTTCGATCGCTGCGGTCTTCATCGTCTGCAAGCTGATGTTTCTGGCCTATGCCGGTGTCAGCCCCCTCGTTGTCCCCTGGCTACTGCCCGCCGACGTGCTCGTGGCCGCGGTGGTCGCACTGCTCACGAAATGGCCTCGAGTCGTACACGCGGTCACCGACATCCTATTGCTACTGTACGTGTTCAGCCTGCACTACGCGCTGCTGTTTGGCGGGTTCGTCGGCGCGAGCTTCTTCTACTACATCGGGGAAACGGGAGGCATGCAAGGATCCATACTGGATCTAATCCGCTGGCCCGTGATCCTGGTGTTCCTCGGGCTGCTGGTGCTGCATCGCTTCTTGGATCGACGGCTCGCCGGCTGGCTCGCGCTCAACAGCCGCCGGGCCAGGTTGCTCAGCGGCGTACTCGTGTCCGTGTCCTTGTTCGTCGAGTTCGCCCCGCCGCTCGACGATTATCACGAGCACCGTCAGCACCCGGTTGGCAAGCTCACCCGCAGCACCCTGGCGGCGCGGGTTACGGGCAAGCTGGACGACGGCCCAACACCGGCGTCTATCACCAATTTCGACTACCACTCTCAGTTCGAGGGCGAGGAGGCTCCCGTTCCCGAGCTACCCAAGCTCCCTACCGACGAGAAGTTCAATGTCATCATGCTGTCGATGGAGTCCACCGGCACCAAGTCGATGGTGCGAACAGGCGCCGAGACCATGCCGTTCTTCCAAGAGCTCAAGAAGGATGGCCTCTCCTTTACCGAATTTTTCGCCCCGGTCCCCTTCAGCATCAAGGCCATCTTTGCCTATCACAGCGGCCACTACCCCGTCGCCAGCATGGCTCCGATCACCTCCACGCGCCCACGGGTCCCGATCAAAGCGTTGCCCGAGTACTTCCGCGAGCACGGCTACCGCACCGCGCTCTTTCATGGCGGCAAATTCTCGTTCACCAACAAGCTCAACTTTCTCGCCGATCGCGGCTACGACGTCTTGTACGACGCAGTGTCGATTCCAAATCGCGCAGAGCATGAGAGGGTTTGGTGGGGAATCGACGACAAGGCCGTCTTCTCCTACGCCAAGACCTTCATCGAACAGAGCAAGGAGCCGTTCTACATCCAGCTCATCCCGGTGCTCGTTCACCACCCGTACAACTTGCTCAAACGCAAATCTTGGGACTATGAGTTCGACGAAAGCAAGCGAGACATCGACAAGTATCACGCGCTCGTTCGCTACGAGGACGCGCTGTTCGAGGACTTCGTGCAGTTCTTGAAAGACAAGGGTCTCTACGACAACACGATCATCATCGCCTTCGGCGATCATGGGGAGGCGTTCGGAGAGCACGAGGGCAACTTCATCCACTCGGGCGCGGTGTACGAGGAGAACGTCCGCGTGCCGCTGCTCATCTCGAATCCGAAGCTGTTCAAGGGCCGCGGCGAAGCCGCGAAGCCCGGCACGCTGCCGGATCTGTACCCGACGCTGCTCGACATCATGGGTTGGGAGCACCCCGACTACGCTGGCCCCGGGGTATCGCTGTTCAAATCCGACCCAAAGAGGATGCTGTTCTTTTACGCAGGTCTTGGTGGCGACAAGATCGGAATCCGCGACGGCAAGTACAAGTTCATTTATGTGAAGGGCCGTCGAACTTTGGAGCTCTACGACCTCTCAGCCGACCCTGACGAGCGGACGAATATCGCCGACGCGCACCCGAAACGCGTTGCCTTCTACAAGGGGCGGGCCCGCACGTGGCAACCGCACACCTACGATGTGGTGCATCGTCAACTCTCCGCCAACCCCACGCGCCTCTTAGACCGTCGAGTCATTCGGTTGACCGACCTGCCGACCCAATTCACGGCACAGGGCTGGGGAACGCTGAACTTCAACCGAAACGTAACGGGCGAGCCCTTCAAGATCGGGGGCTCTGATTTCGACACTTTCGGATTCGGGACACACGCCAATTCGATCATCCAATTCGATGTGAGTCAGTACCCGGGTGCAGAGTTTAGCGCCCGCGTAGGCCGCGACGAGTCGGCGGGATCAAAGCTGCGGCGCCGAACCATCATTGCCGAAGTATGGGTGGATGGCGAGGTCGTGTTCAAGAGTGGTCCAATCGACTCCAGCGACGACCCGCAGAACGTTCGGGTGAAAGTGAACGGGAACACGCTGTCGCTCGTCGTCCACGAAGGCAGCGACGGCACCAGTGGTGACCATGCCGATTGGCTGGAGCCACGCCTCGAACTGCCGAACTAGCTGATCCTTCTCGACTTACGGTGTCTTCAGCGCTTCGGCCGCGGCTTTCGCGGCTTGCGAACGCGCTCGAGGGCCTCGGCATTGCGCACGGTCGAGTGCCCCCGCTTGGCGAGAATGAAATCGCCACTGACTTCGACAACCCCGAAGGTCCCATCATCGACTACCGGGCGGATGCGGTCGAGGTCGGTGCCGCCGATATTGTACTGGAACAAGATGAATTCGGCATCTTTGATGCCCGAGCTCCGAATCGTGTACGCGTCGGGTCGATTGGACACATGGGGCAACACCCTCTCGGTCCCGGCAACTTTGGCTTCCGGCGGAATGTGGGTGCGCAGCGAGATGAGTTGCTCATAGCGCTCGACGTCTTTGTCGGTGCGGTCGAATCTGAAGGCAGAGAAGCCGCCGCGCGCGGTGTTGTGCTGAAGAATGGCTCCGTATTGATAGGAAGTCGCAGCCATTGCCAACGCCAATGCCATCAACCACGACCGCACTCGAATTTCGCCGTGCTGGTCAGCGGGCCACTCAGGCTGTTTGATCATCGTCAGGACGACAACGGTTGCGAGGAACCCCTCGAGCGCCCAGTGCGTGGTGTACTGAAACCCAATGTCGTACAGGGCGGAGCGAGTCGCCAGCAAGGTCATCACCAGTCCGGGCAAACAGAACACGAGCCCAATCGGTTTTCGCAATGGCAGGAAGACGAGAGGCACCATCACCTGAAGAAAGTATTTGACCTTTCCGCTCTGGAGCAGCGTGCCCAGGGTGTAGCCAGGGTTTCCAAAGATCGTTACCAGTACCCCGCCAAAGCCTCCCGGCCCTCCCTGCGGAACGAGCTTCTCGTAGTACCAGACGAAGGTAGACTTGCCGTCACGAAAGTACGGCATCACGCCCATCTTCATGGTGAGGAAGTAGCCCAGACCGATCGCCGCCAACGCCAACCCAGCCCTCGGCCTGGTCCGCGACAACAGGAAATACGCCCCAAGCACGAAGACGGAGAGCGCGATATCCTCGCGCACCGACAGACTCAAGAGCAGGGGAATGATGGCCCATCGATACTTACCAATGTCGACCAGGTAGGCGAGCCAGAACACGAACCCGATCCCGAGCGGAGGGTAGTGAAAGTCGTAGAGGTTGCCGCCGTGCAGAGGCGCGTAGAACACGTACATGGCCGCGATCGAGGCCGCCTGATAAGGGCCAAGACGATTGCGCGCGAAGAGGAAGAGCGGAATGACGGCAGCACCGATGAGGGTCGCCTGAATGATCAGCAGAGTCTCCGCGCGCGGTGCAATCGCGTAGATGGGCACGAGCACGTACGCGAAGAAGGTTGCGTGGTGGCCGAGATGTGTGCCCTCGGGACCGAAAATCGGCGAGGCTTTCAGCAACTCGCCCCGCATGGCGTTGAAGACGACGTTGTCTTCGATCCCCATGTCGTACGCTGATGTCCCGAGGTTCCAGTGGTTGCGCAGGGTGAAGAATGAGAAATAGGACGCGTAGAAAAAGAACAAGCCGAGCACGATGACCCAGGGGAGCCAGGGCGACCAGCGCTCGAGAGCGTCTGCAGCGCGTCGGCGGATCGAAGCAAGGCGCCCCGAGGGGCTGAAGAGGCGGGGTTCAGCGAGTGACCGATAGAGCAA
Source organism: Deltaproteobacteria bacterium (assembly GCA_019309605.1). Lineage (GTDB taxonomy): Bacteria > Myxococcota_A > Polyangia > Polyangiales > Houyiibacteriaceae > SG8-38. The sequence continues at coordinate 8,169 of JAFDFW010000109.1, forward strand.
CTTCTGCGCTGCGAAGGCCGTGATTGCCGCCATGACCAGGAACTGGATGTCGAGTCCCTTCCAGATCTGCCAGCGAAAGAGCATAGGAACGGCCATCGCGAGGCAGAGCGGCGAGAGCTTCCAGCCGAGCAACTCGATCCTGCGCGCTGCATCGAGGGGCCGCGTTCGATGAGTCCACCAGTAGACCGCGATGGCCATGAGTGGA
>JAFDFW010000702.1 GCA_019309605.1 Deltaproteobacteria bacterium
ACAGCGGCTGTTGATCCGGGCACGAAGATCGTCACCTGACCCTCGGCAGCCGCAACCGATCGCAACCACGAGATCACCTTTTCGGTTACGTCGTAAACGTGTCCATGCCCCTCGCTCGCGAGCTCGATCTCATGGTGCACAACCTGCATGGCGGCAGTATAGCTCGCATCGGTTCCCGGGCTCCACACTCCCCCACGACCAAGATCCAAGATGCAAGATTCAAGATGCAGGATCGATCTTGTATTTTGCATCTTGCATCCTGCATCCTGCCCCCCTGCCTCTGCTACCATATCCGCCGTGCATATGGAGGGCATGTTGGCCGCCGCTGTTGAAGCGCTGTTTCCGGGTCTCTGTCCACATTGCGAGCAGCCATTGCCGGGAGGAAGCCGGGGCCTGTGCGACGCGTGTTGGGCATCATTGGTGCCTCGCGTCGGGAGCGCCTGTCCTCGATGCGGAGTTCCCGCAGATGATCCTTCCGACGCCTGCTTGGGCTGTCTGCGGTCAGCCCCGCCGCAACTGGCGACGGTGGTGTGGGGTGAGCACGACGGCGTGCTCCGAACTGCGATCCTTTCGCTGAAGCACCATCGGCGCGATGATCTCGCCCAACCACTGGGTTTCCGCCTCGCGGCGGTGGTCGCGCCGGCGAGTTGGGCGCCATCGATCGACGCCATCTGCAGCGTGCCGTCCCACCCCCTTCGGCGTTTTCGCCGCCCCTGGGCGGCGGCGGACCTGTTGGCTTTCTCGGTGGGCCGCCGTCTCGACAAGCCGGTGGTGAAGCTGCTGCGCCGTCACGGGCTTCACAGGCAGGCAGGCCGTTCCCGCGCCCGTCGCCTCGAGCTTCCACGTCGAAGCTTCTCCACTTCTCGCCGCGCACGCGGCCTCACGATCCTTCTGATAGACGACGTCACCACCACCGGGTCGACCATTAGACGGGCCAGCGAGGCGCTCGTGCGCGCCGGCGCCGAGGCCGTGTACTGCGCCGTCCTTGCACACGCCCCCGATTCGAGGAGAATCTCATGAGCTTTTTCGACTACCTCGTCAAACACGGAATGCCGTGGGTTCCAAAAGCGATCGTCAGCCGCGTCGCAAGCCGTTATGTGGCCGGTGAGAGCATCGACGATGCCGTCCGCACCCTTCACCAGATGAACAGGGAGGGCGCGATGGGCACGGTCGACGTCCTCGGCGAGGAGGTTCGGGAGCGGGCCAAGACCGAGAGGGCTGTGTCCCAGTACCTGGACCTTCTCGACCGTATCGAGACAGAGGGTCTCAACGCCAACATCTCGATCAAACCGACAATGCTCGGGCTCAAGATCGACGAGGATCTGTGCGCCGACAACGTGAGTACTGTCGTCGACCGCGCCGCCGAGCTCGGCAGTTTCGTCCGCATCGACATGGAGGATCACACCTGTACCGACGCCACCTTGCGTCTGTATCGGCGAATCCACGAAGCCCACCCGATCGCTGTGGGTGTCGTGCTGCAGTCATATCTCCACCGCACCACTGCCGATGTCGCCGACCTCCTTCCGCTGAACCCGAACATCAGGATGTGCAAGGGGATCTATCGCGAACCCCGGGCCATCGCGTGGGAGGATTTCGAGACCATCCGCGCCAACTTCATCTACAACATGGAGAAGCTCCTTGCCGAAGGTGCGTATGTCGGCATCGCGACCCATGATCCGCATCTGGTGTGGGCCGGCATGGCCGCGGTCGATCGATTGCAGATCGATCGTGATCGCTATGAGTTCCAGATGTTGCTCGGGGTCGATTCGGAGCTCCGCAGCATCATTCTCTCGGCCGGGCATCGGCTTCGAGTGTACGTGCCGTACGGGCGCGACTGGTACCCGTACTCGATGCGCCGGTTGCGTGAAAACCCCACGATAGCCCACCACGTAGTGCGTGCGATGCTGGCCCGCTGAACTGGGCTCTCTGAAAACCGGCACCACCTATTGCTACGTGGCATTCGGTCGCCGACAGCCTTCGCCTCCCCCCTGACACGCATTGAGACCAGTCAAGAAAGGGAGTATGCTGCAGCTGCGCGCTCCTGCGCGATGGAGGCGAGAGATGCGTCGATTCGAAAGAAAATACGTGGTATTCGCCGTTTCCATGCTGGCCGCTGCCAGCCTGGTGCACGCCGGCGCCCAGGCGCGGATCCAGGGAACGGTTATCGACAGCAAGGGCAACCCCATCCCAGATGCGGTGATCACCATCACGGGCGGCCCGTCGCACGAGGTGTTCGCGTTCGAGAAGATCGTCGAGGTCGACAAGA
>JAFDFW010000110.1 GCA_019309605.1 Deltaproteobacteria bacterium
CTGGCGAGTTGAGTCGCTCGCAGACGTCTTCCGGCAACGGAAGGGTGATGGCGCGCAGCTTGCTCTCGGTGATCAGTGAAAGGGTCACGCCCAGCTCTTCGGCAATGCGTCGCAGCAGGTCGACGCCCGGGTCGGCCACCTCGGCGTTTTCTAGGCGAGCGATAGTGCGTCGGGAAACCCCTACTCGCTGGGCGAGGTCGAGCTGGCCGATTCGGTTGCGGAGCTCGCGTAGGATCGGGAGGTTGGCGGAAATGACATCGATGGCAGGCATGGGGCGACAATATCGTCCACGGCAGCCTGGAACAAGGCCGTTATTGCCGGATGAGTCCCTTGGTCAGGCCGGCAACGAGCTCGCGAACGGAGGCCACGGCTTGTTCTGGGCTCGCGGCGTCTTCGATCGTGCGGACGACTGCGCTCCCGACCACGACGCCGTCGACGTGGGGCGCGACGGTAGCGACGTCATCTTTGGTCTTCACGCCGAACCCGATCGCGACGGGACAGCCAAGCTCTCGCTGCAGCGCACCCGCGCGCTCCGACGCGCTCGCCAGATCCACCGCCTTGGAACCCGTCACGCCTGTCATCGAAACGTAGTAGATGAACGAGGTCGCCGCGTCGGCTGCTTGCGCGATGCGCTCGGGGTTGCTCGTGGGCGCGACGAGCGGAACGAAGTCGAGCCCCCTGGCAACCGCCGGAGCACGCAGGCCAGCGCTTTCTTCAGGCGGGAGGTTGACGACGAGAAAGCCATCAGCGCCGCTGTCGGCCGCATCGTCGGCAACCTTCTTCTCGCCGTACGAGAGGATCGGGTTGTAATAACCGAACAGCAGAATCGGCACATCGGTGCGGCCTCGAATCACGCGCACGGTGTCGAGCACCTTCGCGAGCGTGGTCCCGCCGCGTAGGGATCGCTCGGCGGCCCGCTGAATCGCAGGTCCATCGGCAGTCGGGTCGCTGAATGGAACACCAAGCTCGATCACATCGGCGCCCGCCTCGGCGGCGGCCACCACGAGGTCGGCTGTCGTCCCGAGGTCGGGGTCACCAGCGCACAGGTAGATCACCAGCGCCGCGCGGTTTTCTTTTCGCGCGTTCTCGAACGCGTCAGCAATACGGCCCACGTCTGTCAGCCCCTTTCCTGGAGCTTTTCGAGCACCGTCTCGAGGTCTTTGTCGCCACGCCCCGACAAGCACACCAAGATGTCGGCGTCCGGGCCAAGCTCCTTGGCAACCGTCGGCAAGTACGCGAACGCGTGGCTCGTCTCGAGCGCAGGGATGATCCCCTCGGTGCGGCAGAGCTGCTGAAATGCGTCGAGCGCGGCGTCATCCGTCACCGACCCGTAGGTCGCGCGGCCGGTGTCTTTGAGCCACGCGTGCTCCGGCCCAACACCCGGATAGTCGAGGCCGGCGCTAATCGAGTGCGCTTCGACGATCTGCCCGTCCGCGGTTTGGAGCACGTAGCTCTTCGCGCCGTGCAAGACGCCCACGCTGCCTGCGCACAGAGGCGCGGCGTGGCGGCCGGTCTCGATGCCGTCGCCAGCGGCTTCGACGCCAATCAAACGAACCGCCTCGTCGTCGATGAAGCCTGCAAAGATCCCCATCGCGTTCGAACCGCCACCGACACATGCAACGACGGCATCGGGAAGCTTGCCGGCTTGCTCGAGCATCTGCGCACGCGCCTCCTGACCGATCACCGTCTGGAAGTCGCGCACGATCACCGGGTACGGATGCGGACCCGCCACCGAGCCGACGCAGTAATGCGTGTTGCGGACATTGGTGACCCAATCGCGGAGGGCCTCGTTCATCGCATCCTTCAATGTCGACGATCCAGAAGTGACCGAGTGCACCTGCGCGCCGAGCAACTCCATCCGTCGCACGTTGGGTGCCTGGCGGCGGACGTCTTCCGCGCCCATGTAAACCTCACAGGGCAGCCCCATCAGCGCGCATGCGGTCGCGGTCGCTACGCCATGCTGACCTGCTCCGGTCTCGGCGATGATCCGGGTCTTTCCCATGCGCTTGGCCAGCAAAATCTGCCCGAGCGTGTTGTTCACCTTGTGGGCGCCGGTGTGGCAGAGGTCCTCACGCTTGAGCCAGATCCGAGCCCCGATCTCCTCGGAGAGGCGGGCCGCAAAATAGGTGGGCGTCTCGCGCCCGGCGTACTGGTGGAGGAGCGAATCGAGCTCCGCCTGAAAGGCCGGATCTCGTTGAGATTCCTGGTACGCCTGCGTCAGCTCGTCGAGCGCGGGCATCAGAGTCTCGGCGACATAGCGTCCGCCGTAGGGACCGTAGCGCCCGGAAGCCGGTTCGGGGGGTTGCATGAGGCGCGGAACGTAGCGCATAGGAGAGCCAGACGCATGCATATGGATGAGCCAACCAAGACGACCCTGCCGCCGTTCGACCGACACGCTTTCGAGGGAATGATACGGAAATCGGCAATCCTGAAACAGTGGTTTCAGCCGACACTCGAGGGCGCCGAGAATATCCCCGCGGAGGGAGGTGCCCTCCTGGTGAGCAACCACGGAAACTTCGGCGTGGACCTCTTGGTGCTGGTTACGCTCTTCCACGAACGACTTGGCCGGGTGCTTCGCTCACTTGGCGACCGTGTGGTCTTCGCGACTCCGATCTTCCGGGACCTCGCCCGCACCATGGGCGTCATCGAAGGCGAGCCTGAAGCGACGGTGCGCCTCCTCCAAGACGACGAGCTCGTCCTGGTGTATCCGGGCGGTGCCAAGGAAGCGCTGTCCGCCCCGGAAGACGTATACCGCTTGCAGTGGGAGAGCAACCGCGGTTTTATTCGCACGGCTCTCCGCGCCCAGAAGCCGATCATCCCCGTTGCCGGCATCGGCAACGAGGAGCTCTACGTCCAAGTCGTCTCGAAAGACCGCGTCCGAGACAGCCGCGTCGGCCGCCTCATCTCCCAGTTCCTGGGGGATAAATACGTCACGCCCCTCTACATGGGCCTCGGCATACTCCCATTCCCAACGGAGCTGCACTACCTCATCGGCGAACCGATCCACCTACCCTACGGCCCAGAAGCCGCCGACGACGACGAAATCGTCGCGCAGCTCCACCAGCAGGTAACCGAAGCAACCCAGCAATTGATCTATCAAGGCCTCGACCAACGCGAACCGGTGGCCGCGAACCGCTAAACCGCCAATCGCCTACTGCGTCTTTTGAATCCGGCTAAAGCACCAGATGCCGCCGTCGGCCTCGGCGAGCTTCCAGCCTTCTTCACCGAGACCCGAGAACTGCTTGGTCATGGCGTCGGGCTTCTTGGCCGGACGGACGCACTTGTACTCCCACTTGTGCGAGCCCCATTTTCCATGGCAGCCCTGGTGCGCTTTGTCCTTGCCGCACTTGGTGCATGTTTTGCCCTGCTTGCAGTACGGGCATGTCTTGCCTTCGGTGCAATGCGGACAATCTTTGCCGGCTGCGCAGTGCGGGCAGTCATCGCCCTTTGCGCAGGTTTGACAGGACACGTCCTTGCCAGCGGTCTGGGATTGGGCGGGCGTGCCGCCAAAGGCGAGAAACATCACACCGGCGGTAAGAGCGGAAACGAGAAGCACAGAACGCATGAATCCTCCTGGAGTTGAGGTGGGTAGGCTAGCACGGGGACCGCCTACGCGGACTTTGCCGCGTCGATAAATCGCCGCACCAAGCCCGGGTCCTTGCGCCCCGGCACCGATTCCACTCCGGACGCGACGTCCACTCGGAACGGCCTCACGGCGCGCACCGCATCGGGGACGTTATGAGGGGTTAGTCCTCCTGCGAGCGTCAGCTTCCGCTCCCCAGCCACGGCGGCGGCAATTTCCCAATCGAAGGTCCGGCCGGTGCCGCCGGGCATCCCGGGCACGCTGGCGTCGAGCAAGAGGTGCTCGCCGGGATAGCTTCGCGCGAGCTCGATGGCTGAACCGTCTTTCACCCCGATCGCCTTGTAGGCGGTAGGTAAGAGCTCGGCGACCAGCTCGGGCGGTTCGTCACCGTGGAGCTGAGCCCACAGAATGCCGGCTTCCCGGAGGATCTCACGCACCTGGTCGAGGGTGAAATCCACGAATACCCCGACCACGGCGGCGCGGTCCGCGGCCGCTTCAGCAATCTCGCGGGCCGTCTGCACATCCACCGACCGGGGCGAGCCCGGCCAGAAGTTGAGACCAATCGCATCGGCGCCCGCCTCGATGCAACGCACTGCGTCGTCAACGGTGGTTAGCCCACAGATTTTGACCTCAACCATACCCAGAGGATGGGACAGTAGTGTCCCATCGTCCAACCTCTCGATAACCACTTGCGAACCGAGGAAACCGGCCCTAGAACGCGTTCCAGTTTGCCCCGGAAGCACGGGCGTTACCGCGCCGACGGGACTAGAATCGACGATCGAGCATGGAACCATCTGCCGCCGCGCGCGTTCACCCCAGTACGCGTGAAACCTTAGACTCCGTCGTGATTCGCTTCGCAGGCGACTCCGGCGACGGGATGCAACTCACGGGTAGCCAGTTCACAACGGCTACCGCCGACGCCGGAAACGATCTTGCGACGTTCCCGGACTTCCCGGCGGAGATACGCGCACCGGCCGGCACCACCTATGGTGTCTCTGGCTTCCAGATCCACTTCGCCTCACACAACATCCAGACGCCGGGTGACGCGCCCGACGTGTTGGTGGCCATGAACCCCGCGGCGCTCAAGGTGAACACCGGGGTTCTCAAGCCGGGTGGCCTGCTCGTCGTCAACACCGGCGCGTTCAGTCCGAACAATCTCAAGAAGGCCGGCTACGAGGACAGCCCGCTCGACGACGGCTCGCTCGATCGCTTTCGCGTGTTAGCAATCGACGTCACAAAGTTGACTCTCGAGGCCGTGAAGAGTGTGGGCCTTGGTTCAAAGGACGCGCACCGCTGCAAGAACATGTGGACATTGGGCCTCATGTTCTGGCTTTTCGGGCGCGAACGGGAGCAGACGGTCTCCTGGCTCAAACGAAAGTTCGCCAAGCGTCCCGAGCTCGCCGATGCGAACATCGCCGCACTCAACGCCGGCCACATCTACGGCGAAAACGCCGAGCTCCCGCACGGAATCAGTGCTTATGAAGTGCCGTCGGCCAATCTGGCCCCGGGCGAATACCGCAATGTCAGCGGTAACGAAGCAACGGCATGGGGCCTGGTCACGGGCGCGAAACTCGCGGGCGTCAACGTGATGTACGGCTCCTACCCGATCACGCCGGCCTCGAGCCTGTTGCACGACTTGGCACGTCTCAAGCATTTCGGCGTGACGACCTTCCAAGCAGAGGACGAGATCGCAGCGGTCGCGGCGGCGGTCGGAGCAAGCTTCGGTGGCTCGATCGGCGTCACGGGCACCTCCGGCCCTGGCGTCGCGTTGAAGTCCGAAGGGATCGGCTTGGCGATCATGGCCGAGCTGCCATTGGTCGTCGTCAACGTCCAGCGTGGCGGGCCTTCGACCGGGCTTCCCACGAAGACCGAACAATCCGATCTCTTCCAGGCCGTCTGGGGGCGCAACGGCGACGCGCCACTCGTAGTGCTGGCCCCCGCAACGCCGGGCGACTGCTACTACATGGCGATCGAAGCGATTCGCATTGCGGTGACATACATGACGCCAGTCATCCTGCTCAGCGACGGCTACCTCGCGAACAGTGCAGAGCCTTGGCCGCTGCCTGACCTCGACGCGCTCAAGCCGTTCCCGGTCGCGTTCCGCGACGAAGCCAAGGACTTCCATCCCTTCTCGCGGAACGAGGAAACTCTAGCCCGCGTGTGGGCTGTTCCGGGCACGCCTGGTCTCGAACACCGCATCGGAGGGCTCGAAAAGGACCGGGAGACCGGCCACATTTCCTACGACCCGCACAACCATCACCTGATGACCACGGTTCGGCGCGACAAGATTGCGGGAGTCGCGAGGGGTATCGAACCCGCAAGGGTCGACCAGGGCGACGCCCACGGCGACTTGTTGGTCGTCGGTTGGGGATCGACGTACGGCTCGATCAGCCAGGCCGTACGCGTAGTGCGGGAGAAGGGCCACCAGGTATCGCACCTGCACCTTCGCAACATCTGGCCCCTTCCCGAGGGGCTTGGCAACCTGCTTGATTCCTTCCATACGGTCCTGGTCCCCGAGCTCAACAACGGACAGTTGGTGAAGCTGCTTCGGGCGGAGTACCCGGTCGACGCCGTGAGCTTGCCCAGAGTGACAGGGCTGCCCTTCCACATTGGTGGCCTGATCCAAGCGATGGAAGAGCGTCTGCACGGGAGCGCAATATGAGTCCCAACTCGCCCAAGAAAGAATACACCCGCAAAGACTTCGCCTCCGATCAGGAAGTTCGCTGGTGCCCCGGCTGTGGCGACTACGCGATCCTCGCCGCTGTGCAGCGCACGCTGCCGAGCCTTGGATCGAGCCCGGAGAACACGGTGTTCATTTCCGGCATCGGCTGCTCGAGCCGCTTCCCCTACTACATGAACACCTACGGGTTTCACACGATCCACGGTCGCGCACCTGCGATCGCAACAGGGCTCAAGCTCGCCAACCCCAAGCTCGACGTCTGGGTCATCACCGGTGACGGCGACGGGCTGAGCATTGGCGGCAACCACTTGCTTCACGTGTTGCGCCGCAACATCGATCTACAGATCATGCTGTTCAACAATCAGATCTATGGTCTGACGAAGGGGCAGTACTCGCCGACGTCGCAGGTCGGCAAGGTCACTCCTTCGAGCCCCCTCGGTTCGATCGACCAGCCAGGTCACTCCTTCGAGCCCCCTCGGTTCGATCGACCAGCCAGTGGTGCCCGCGCGTTTCGCGTTGGGGGCAAGCGCGACTTTCGTGGCTCGAGCCTTCGACACCTCGAAGAAACTCCCCGATGCGCTAAAGGCGGCGCGCGAGCACAAGGGCGCGTCGTTCATCGAGATCCTCCAGAACTGCCCCGTCTTCAACGATGGCGTCTTCGATCTAATCACGGACCGCAAGACGGGTCCCGCGTACCAGCTTTGGCTCGAGCACGGGCAACCGATGACGTTCGGCGCTAACGGCGAAAAGGGCCTCCGGTTGAAGGCGGAGACGCTCAGCCTCGAAGTCGTGACGATCGGCGAGGACGGCGTCACCGAAGCAGACATCGCCGTTCATGACGAAACCAACCCATC
>JAFDFW010000703.1 GCA_019309605.1 Deltaproteobacteria bacterium
ATACGGTTCGGTCAGCGCAGCGGTGGACGCGATGAAGCGGGGAGCGGTGGACTATCTGTCGAAGCCGTTCGAGCCCGAAGCGTTGAGCGCCACCGTCAACCGTGTGCTTCGGCACCGGGTGCTCATCGCCGCCGCGAATGGGAATGGCGCTGGAGAGCCGCCCGAGCTCGTCGTTACGCAATCGAGCCCCATGCAGGAGGCGCTGCGCTGGGCGCGCAAGGTCGCGCCAACGGAAGCAACAGTGTTGATCCTCGGCGAGTCGGGGACCGGCAAGGAGCTCATCGCCCGAGCCGTCCACGACCAGAGCGCCCGCAAGGGTGCGTTCGTTCCAGTCAACTGCGCGTCGATCCCTGAAACACTGCTCGAGTCGGAGCTCTTCGGACACGAGAAAGGCGCATTCACCGGCGCCCTCGGCAAACGGGACGGCCTGGTGCACGCCGCCGAGGGTGGGACGCTTTTCCTGGACGAAATCGGCGAACTCTCACAAGGCGCGCAGGCTGGCATGCTGCGCATACTCCAGCAGCGCGAGGTCCGTCGCGTGGGTGCACAAAAGGCCGAGGCCGTCGATATCCGGCTCATCGCAGCAACGCACCGGAATCTCCCGATGCTCGTCGAACGTCAGGAATTCCGGGCTGATCTGTACTTCCGCCTGAAAGTCGTCGAGATCCCACTGCCTCCACTTTGCGAGCGCGGCGATGACATCTTGGCCTTGGCGGAGGTATTCATTTCGCGCGCCACGGAAAAGCTCGGCCGTCCACCGCTGGACCTCGATGCGGGCGCAGCGGCCGCGATGAAACGCTACAAGTGGCCGGGCAACGTGCGCGAGCTTCAGCACGCGATCGAGCGCGCTGTGATCCTGCATGAATCGGGGCCCATCACCGAGGAGCTCCTCGGCTTGCCGTCGTCGAGCCCACCCGACGAGCTCGCAGAAGGTGCCGTTGGCGAAGACCCGTCACTCGCGGGTTACCTGCGACGCTTCGTGCTCTCGCATCAGGATGAGCTGAGCGAAACCGAGCTCGCCAAGCGACTCGGCATCAGCCGTAAGACGCTCTGGGAACGTCGGCAACGCATGGGCATCCCTCGGCGCGAGTCCCGACCGCCTGAACAGTGAACGTTCGTTTCAAGACGTTTCGATCTGTAGCGCGGTGCTACGAATCGTAACGCTTGCCGCAACGCGTTAGACCGAGATCCAAAATGGTTCCGCGGCGCGCCATCTTGGTACGTCTCTTGCGTATATTTCGGAGTGCCAAGGTGTAAGGTGTACCGATGACACTCTCGCAAACCACTCTGGAATCCCGAAAACGCATTACCAGTCTAGAGGAGTACAAGAGCCTCTACGACCAAAGCCTCGCCGCGAACGAAGAGTTCTGGCGCACCGAGAGCAACGAGCTCCACTGGTTCTACGAACCGCACGAGGTGTTCGAAGAACACGGACCAGGCGAGTTCGTCTGGTTCGCGGGCGGCCGCCTCAACGCGTCGGTCAACTGCGTCGACCGGCACGCTGCAAAAGACCCCGAAAAGACAGCAATTATCTTCGTCAAGGACGAGCCTGGCGAGTACGAGCACATCTCCTTCGGGGACCTCAAGACCGCAGTCGGCCGCGTCGCCAACGCGTTGAAAGCGCTGGGCGTGCGGAAAGGCGACCGGGTCTGCATCTACCTGCCCATGATTCCCGAGCTCGCCTACACGATGCTCGCCTGTGCTCGAATCGGCGCAGTGCACTCGATCGTGTTCGGCGGCTTCAGCGCCGAGGCGCTTCGTGACCGCATCATCGACGCGGAAGCCAAGCTGGTCGTCACCGCGAACGAAGGTCTGCGCGGCGGGAAGCGCATTCCGCTCAAGAGCATCACCGACAATGCAGTCGAGGGCCTCGCCGTCGTCGAGAAGGTCTTGGTCGTCAAACGCACCGACACCGAAGTCAAGATGGAGGAAGGCCGAGACGTCTGGATGCACGAGGCGATGGCCGAGCAGCGCGTCACCTGTCCTGCGGAGTGGATGGCCTCCGAAGACCCGCTCTTCATTCTCTACACCTCGGGCTCGACCGGCCAGCCCAAGGGTTTGGTACACACGACGGGGGGCTTCCTCACGTACACCGCATCGACGTTCAAGTACGTCTTCGACATCGGTCCTGACGATATCCACTTCTGCGCCGCGGACATCGGTTGGATCACGGGCCACAGCTACATCGTTTACGGGCCGCTAGCGAACGGCGTCACCACCGTCATGTTCGAATCGACCCCGACATACCCGACCGCAAGTAGGTA
>JAFDFW010000111.1 GCA_019309605.1 Deltaproteobacteria bacterium
TCCACCCTCGATCCAGAACAGTTCAAAGAGGCGATCTGGCAGGGAGATGAAAACGATCTTGTTAATCTCGCCGCCGCGGCACGCCGCACGGGCGATGCGCGCGCGAGGCACATCTATAGCGTGGTGCGTTCGCGCTTCGCTGGGACGGATGGCGCCGCGAACGCTGCCTTCATGATTGCGCGGATGGAGTTTCATGCAGATGCGCCGCACGCCGCCGCGAATTGGCTCGAGATATACCTCCGCGAGCGACCCCGGGGTCGTTTTGCGCGAGAGGCCGCCGGACGACTCATCGAGGCATATGTGCATGCCGACGATACTCTAGGCGCAACGGATTCCGCGGAGCGTTATCTCGCTCGCTATCCCAATGGTCCACACGCTGCGCTAGCGCGCTCAGTCTTGCAATGAGGAGCGCTTCGATGGTCTTCTTTGTTGTCGTTTGTTGGGCTCGGCCGTCTGCGCGCGCAGAAACGCACTTGGCTGCCGATCAGGGTTCCGGCGCAATTTGCGAAGCTGTGCGCGCAGAGCTGTCATCCATTGGAATGGATGTGTCTGCTGCTGTCTCCGAATTGAACGAAAGACGCGCGAGACGACGGTCGTTTGCTAGTGATGAAGTCGACGCGTTGATCGTGTGTCGCTCCAGTCCAAATCAAATCGAGGTCTTCTACCCTGACGGGTCGAGACTAGGAGCATTTGCTTTTGCTGTTTCTGCAGAAAACGATACGGCCGATGCTCCTGTGTACGTGAGTGAGCGCGTTCGCTCCGAACGGTTCATCGCTGACGTGCCCGTGACGATCCCGTTTGCCCCGGCGCTGTGGTGGATTGGAGTCGGCGCCGATGCGTTGCTTTCACCCGGTGGAATCGCACCGATCGCGGTTTTAGGACTCGATGTCGGCTACCGCTTCCATCGACATTGGTCGGTTGACGCGTTCGTTGCGATTCAGCCCTACATGCGTCGCCTGAACGTCGAGGGATTCGAGACTCGGCTGCGCCTCGACCAGTTTGGTGCGGGACTTTCCTATCACCCGTTGGTTCGTCCGGGAGTGGATCTCGCCCTTCGCGTGCGAGCGGCGGCTGTTCGGCTGGGCGTTTCGGGGACAGGAAGCCCTCAGGGTGGCGACCTTGCGGGCCAGCGCGATGCCGTGTGGATGGGCTTTCCCGCGGGCGGCGTTGCACTGCGCGTTGGGCTCACGCGGCGGATTTGGCTGAACATTCATGGCGAAGCTGGGGCAATCCTTCCGCGCGCTGTCGTGTCGGGCGGCAGCGTGGATTTCGGCTCGCTTGGGGAGCTCGCTGTGGAGACAGGGATCAGTTTGGAGGTACACTTCCGATGACGACGACGATGAATACATCTGTTCTTGTACTCACGAGCTTCCTCTGCTTCGGTTGCGGCGTCACGACCGTTCAGCCTTTCGTCGACGGCATCGAGGCCGTCGACGGAGGTTCTGGCGGGGTAGGCGGCGCGCCGATCGACGCCAGCGTGGGCGACTGCCAGTCGGACCTCGATTGCCCGCCGGGCGAAGAGTGTGAGATCGAGGACGGTAGCTCCTTCTGCAAACCCCACGGCGGTAGCGGTGGCGGTGGCGGCGAAGGCGGTCGCTCGGGTAGCAACAGCGGCCCGGGGTAGCAGGAGGTCGATCCGGGCCGGCGGCCGTGTCGTTCCTCAAAACCTTGTCCGTCGCGAGACGTGAGCGGCGATTATGGCGAAGGTGACCCAGCGGACGGAACTCGGACCTGTGGTTCCGCAGAAACGCACGCCAGGTCTGCGACGGCGGCTTTCGCCTACGCGGCATGTATCGTGACACAGTGGCTTCTCCGACCTCGAAGCCGAGCATGAGCAACGCGCCGTGAATGCGAGGCGCCCCCCACGTCCGGTTCTCTTGGTCGTGGGCTTGGTTAACTACTGGACTCCGTCTAAACGGACGGTAGCGCTGCGGTCACGCGTCCGCGTGCAGCGCTTGCCCAAGGGATGTCTGCTCGCTCTCGCGGTAGATGGCTCCGACGACGGCGCCGTAGACGAGGTGACCCATGAGGCTTCCGGTCGCGGCCATCAGCGATCCACTGAAGAACCCAGCGCCCATCATGGGCATCACCACGACTTGAGCTAGCAGCCACGGCGCGATCCCGAACAGCATGCCGCGGACCGCCGCGGGGCCGGGGAGGCGCTCCGCGAAGAACGCGGCGTACGCCATTGCGAGTGTGGTGCCGATCATGAAGTGGGCCACCCACCCGAGCGCCGTGACGCCTCCCATCATCGATCCCAGCATTTCGCCAATATTCATGCGGGGCATGCCCATCATCGGCGCTGCCAACATGAGACCCGTCATGGCCGTGGTTCCGACCAGTCCGGCGAGGACGGCGCGCTTGAAATTGATATTATCGAACATGATTTGGTTTCCTCCGGTTGTTGCGGTGACGTACGCCTCAACGCGGCGCATGTTTCGTTTGCCCCGTCAGTTCGGGCCCAGGAGGTTGAACTGCATGACGGGGAGGCCGGCTACGGTGCCCGATGGTAGTTGAGCCTATAGCTGACACGCATGGGCAGATGTTCGCTCTCGATGCGCGTCCAAACGGACACCGAGCCATCCTCGCGAACGCGGAACTCGTGGTAGCGGCTACCTTGGGTCCCCTCGAGCGTTTGGTAGAGGACGTTGGTCCCCATGTGCACACTTGCTTTCACCGCATGGCCATCCAGCCCTTTCGCTGCGACGGCGCGTCCGTCGAGTGGAAGCTCAAACTCGTGATGGTACAAACACAGGAGCACGCGTTCAGACTCGAAGAGTACCTGAAAGCGGGGGATCGGCTTGGTGCTCTGTTGTAGGCGGTTGCGCGCAATGCCCCGTTTGAGCATGCCCAACTCCGAGACTGCGTCGTCGATCGCCCTCTCGATCTTCAGTCGATCAGCGGATCGCGGGCTGTAGAGATAGAGTCCGGTGAGCCCGACGCGATGTTCTTGGGCGCCCGCAGTAATCGCAAGCCCAAGCCATGCGATAGCGAGCAAAGAGAGTGTCACTCCGTTGCCCAACATGGTTGCTCCTATCTCCAACAGCGTTCGGAAGAAGTCTGGGTAGGTACGCTTTCCGCCGCGTAATGTTAGTCGGATCGTGAATGAGCTCTGCCGCTACTTCCCTGGAAATAATCGCTAGATAACGGATCGGCCTCACTTCCGTATGCAAGAAAGCAAGGCGCGCTCCAGGCATCTGTTGCACCTTCCGCTAAGGGTCCGACTTCTAATACAAACCCAATGGGCGTTGCATTGACCCCCTGAGCGCAACCGCTGCCGCGCCGCTAACGAAGTATTCACAGCAACTTCCGAGGCACACCGCGCAACCGCAGCTCTACACCGATTTGCGCGGTGTCACTTGCAACTGCGCGAGATCAAGGCGATCACACAAGCCTCGCGGCTGTCCTCAGGGGGTCAATGCGCGGGACCGCCCAGAACAGCTGTAAGTAGGGTAATTGAGGGTCTCCCCCTCCGTTTTTCTTGTTCGTCCGTATCGAACGAATAATACCAAATGCTCGAATGGACCGAAACACCTCCGGTTGATATTGAAGAGGGCGGAGTTGATTCATGATGTGGACCGGTGCAGCCGCAGCCAGGGCCTCTATCGTTGAGCTCAAGTGTGCCGTCCAGGGACTGCGGGTGGGTTGAGATGGAGTTCGTCAAGCCTGGCATCTATATCGACTTCATGAAGTACCGAGCGCCCGTGATGAGCGTCCTAGGGCTTCTTGCGACGTTGAGCCTAGTCTCGCTCTTCTATCCCGGCCCCAACTACGGGATCGACTTTGCGGGTGGCACTGAAATCCAGCTCCAGTTCACTAGCGACACTTCCCCGGGTGAAGTCCGCGATGCCCTAGAAGGGGCTGGATACTCGCGACCCGACGTCATCAGTGTGGAAGGGGCCGACAACGAGTACATCATTCGCGTGCGCGAAGTCTCTTCGCTGCCGGCAGACCAGGTCGACAAGATCCGCGAGTCCCTGGACTCCATTCTCGGCGAACACGTCATTCGCGAAATGAAGGTTTCGCCGGGTGGCGACAAGATCACGCTCCGCGTGTCCGGTGACGTTCACGAGCAGCAACTTCAAGAGGCGCTCGAGGCCGGCGGCGCGCACGTGCGCTCCGTGAGCTCCCTTGCTGGAAGGGGTGATCCTCGATACGAGGCGCAGCTGGTCGGCGTCGCAGACGAGCTGCTCACCTCGCTTCACGAGGCCTTTGGCGATCGCGCGCCTGAGACGCCGCTTCGAGTCGAGTGGGTGGGCCCTAAGGCTGGTCAGCAGCTCCGAGACGCGGCGATCCAGTCTTTCCTGTACGCGATCGCGTTCATCATGCTCTACGTGGCGTTCCGGTTCGATCTTCGCTTTGCGCCGGGCGGCGTCATCGCGATGTTCCACGATGCGCTGATTACGCTTGGTGTCTATGTGCTGCTTCAAAAAGAGGTCAATCTGACCACCGTGGCGGCGCTCTTGACCATCATGGGTTATTCGATCAACGACACCATCGTCGTCTACGACCGAATCCGGGAGAATATGGTGCGCGTGCGGGACAAGAGCCTTCGTGAGCTGATTAACATCAGCACTTCGCAGACGCTCTCCCGAACAATCGTCACCTCCCTCACCACGCTGCTTTCGGTGGGTGCCTTTTTCTTCTTCGGTACCGGTGTCATTCAGGACATCGCTTTCGCTCTCGGCATTGGCATCTTGATCGGAACAGTTTCCTCGATCTTCATCGCGGCGCCGATCACCGAGTTCATGGATCGACGACTGTTGAGCCGTCTGAGCAGGAGCTAGCACGGCGGGGCTTGCAGCAGGGCTGTCAACAATGCGATACCCAAGTCAGCCGAACGGTCGGGGAACGTTTCAGTGAGCGACAATCAGAAATACCCGGAATGGTTTCTTTTGCTCAGGGAGCACGGCGTCCGCATCCTCGTCGTGCTCGTTGCCTTCGTGGTCTTGCTCTATACTCTCACCTGGACGAGCACCGAGCAGCGGCTCGACGCGATCGAAGACACGGCGGAGTACGAGCCCCCGCGGGCGTACACGCCGCCAAACCTCGACGCGTACGCAGCCACGGACGTCTCCGTTGCGTCGTTACCGGTCCACCGGGCGGCCTACGTCCCGGTCTACTCGCACATCTACTACGACGGTGGTCGACCCTACCTCCTCGAAACCACGCTGAGCCTGCGCAACGTGGATCCGAAGCGGCCGATCTACGTGAGCGCAGTCGAGTACTACGACACCCACGGAAAGCTTGCGAAGAAGCAGGTCGATCGTTTGATCAAGCTCGAGCCCCTGCAGACGATCGAGTTTCTCGTCGAGCGACATGACGTCATCGGCGGCTCGGGCGCGAACTTCATCGTTGAGTGGCATGCCGCGACCAGGAATACACATGCGCCGTTGATCGAAGCCGTGATGGTGGGCCGCTCCGGAACCAACGCGATCTCGTTCGTTCGCAAGAGCGAGCCCTTGCCGCAGTGGATGTCCGACTAGGGAGCTTCGGACTTCGTTTTGTCGAGAACCCTTTGGATCTCGGATGCCACCTGAAGGCGATGGCTTTCGCCGTATCCACACCCGAGCTCGTCGATGCGACTTGCGCAGTTCAGCCTCGCTGGTGAGGCTAGGGAAGCCGGTCTCGTCGTCTACTTCTTTGGTCGTCGGGGCGCGGGCTTCGCCCTGCTCCATGCACCCTTCAGGATATGACATTTCGACTTTGCGGAATCGTAGGACACGAACGCTTGATTTTGACATCATCTGGGAAGTCCAGGTGGCTTGCCAGTCGCTGCGTGCTGGGTGACACTAGCGTCTTGTTTTTCTGTCTCAAAGGTTAAGGAAATTTCGATGGCCAGTGTCCAACGCCTCGTTCTCGATGTACTCAAACCGCACCAGCCCAATACCCTCGAATTTGCCCGTGCCATCGCTGCGTTAGGGGAGGACTACCGGGTCGATATCCGGGTGGCAGAGGTGGATGAGCAGACCGAGACACTGCTGGTGGTGATCGAGGGTGACAAGCTTGATTTTGAGCGCATCACCGGTGCGATCAGTAAAAACGGGGGCTCCCTTCACAGCATCGACGAGGTTTCTGTCGTGGGTAAGTGATACTCCAATGGCATGCAGGATCTAATCGGCGGCAGCGATGGAGTTGAAACAGATCAAAACCCTGTTGGAGATCTCCCACTCCGAGGCAATCGTGCGCCGCTACTTTGTCGTCAACGGCTTCGATGGTGCGTTGACAATGCTCGGATTGATCATGGGCTTTTACGTCAGTGATCGTGTCGACCTTACGGTGGTGATCACATCCTGCCTCGCTGCGGCGCTGGCCCTCGGCATGAGCGGCGTATCTAGCGCCTATATTAGTGAGGCAGCGGAGCGACGCCGTGACTTGGCGCAACTCGAAAAGGCGATGGTAACCTCGCTCGATGAGAGCCACCACGCTCGGGCGGCGACATGGATCCCTTGGCTGGTTGCCCTGGTCAACGGCATCGCCCCGCTGCTTATTGCCCTGATCATCATCGTACCGCTGTGGCTCGCACGCAGTGGTATGGTGCTGGCGCTCGAACCTCTACTAGCGGCAATGGCCGTGGCGCTGGTGATCATCTTCCTCCTCGGCGTCTTCCTCGGTCGGGTCGGCGGTATCTTTTGGCTCTGGAGTGGTCTGCAGAGTCTAGCGGTAGCATTGGTGACGGTGGGATTGATCTATCTCATTGGTTGAGCATGGATGTTGGCCGTGACGGGCTCGCAACCAGTTCACTGCCGACAAGACGTCGGGATAACGCGAGTTTGCCGTCAGGCGATGTCGCTCGGGATCGACGAATCTGCCAGTGGGCGGGCGGCAACGATCAGGCTGGCCAGCTTGCCGTGGTCCGCGAGAGCACCACTGCGCGTAGGGCCGAAACGAGCACGACTGCAGTGTGTCACCTTGGCGTTGTTGGGTAAACCGGTCTGTCACCGGACGATGCGACAAAAAGTGATAGGCTTCCGTGCATGGTGGCCAAACGCATTCTGGCGTGTACCGACCTCTCCGTAAATTCGAAGCGTGCAGTTCAGCATGCCGGTGAACAGGCGCGCACGAACGGCAGCAAAGT
>JAFDFW010000704.1 GCA_019309605.1 Deltaproteobacteria bacterium
GAGATATTCCGCCAGGCCGGCTTCGATTCGGTCACCTTCCACCGCTTCCCCTGGCCCTTTTGGCATCTGAACCTCTGGGGCCTGGTCGTCGAAGCCCGAAACTCCCAAAGCTGAATTCGTTACCCTTGGTCGAGGTACTCCTTCGAGTACTTCACGATCTCTTTGGTCGGCTTCCACCACTTCTTCACATCGAGATCCTCCGCGACGGTGTTTGCCGCGAGGTAGCCGCCGGCGCCCAGCACGCAGCCGCCCGGATAGTTGGACGCGCCCGCCGTGTAGAGCCCCTCGATCGGGGTCCTCGTGGTCGAGCAGTCCTGGTTCGGGCGGAAGCAGCCCAGCTGCAGCGGCTCGTAGTCGCCGTGCTTGATGGCGCCGAAGCGCATGTTCGGGAGGCGGATCTCGATGTCCTCGGGAGTTTCGAGATTTGTCATGACGATGTTCTCTCGCTTCATGTTCGGGGCGTACTTCGCCCATCTTCTGAGCATCGCCTCTTCCACCTCGGCGCGGCGCGCATCCCAACCGCCCGCGAGACCGTAGGGGGCATGCATCTGCAGAAACGAGACCTGTCGGTGGGCCTGGTCGGGCGGAACGCGGACGAGGTGGCTATCCCACGCGCTCTCGCAGGTCGAGTGGCCCCCGAAGGCGTCGAAGTCGATCCGCCCCGCGCGCACGTTGTCCCAGTGCTCGAGCAGCTGGTCCGTCCCCTCGAAGCCAAGGATCGTCATGAACGTGTCGCTCGCCTGGGGATCCTTCGGTAGGTAGCGCGGTGCTTCTTCCGAGACGACGTGCAGAGTGTTGAAGCTCCATTTGTCGTACTTCCATCCTTCGGCCGAGGCCTTCAGGCCGTCGGGTACCTGGTCGCCATCCATGAGATCGAGGAAGGTCGTTTGCGGGTCCAGCGTGGAGATCACCGCGTTGCTGTACAGGTTCCGTCCCTCCCACAGTTCGACGCCGGCGACGGCGCCGTCCTTCATGATGATCTTGTTGACCTGGGAGGAGTCCAGGATGACCCCACCGGCCCGGACGATCTCCCGTGCCAGGCAACCAGCGAGCTTGTGGGAGCCGCCCTGGCAGTACGCCTTGTTCATCATTCGATCGAGATAGAGCGGCACGAAGAGCCCCAGCCCCGTCTCATGCGGATCCAGGCCCCACATGCAGACGTGATAGAGCAGGATCGCCCGCACGCGGTCGTTCTCGAACAAGTTCGTGATGATATCGAACGGGCTCTGGTCGTTGAGCTCGAGGAGCTCGTTGCCCAGATCGGTCTTCTGAAGCGCCAGCGTGATGTCGAGCGGAGCCATCGGCGGCAGGTAGGTCGCCGGTGCGAGGATCTCCTTCACGATCTTCCGCCAGCGGCCCATGGTCCGGCTGAAGGTGTCTGAGTCTTTGAGCGAGAACTTGTGAAAGGAGTCCGTCGTGTCGGCGATCATCCGCGTCAAGAGGACCGAATCGCCGTTCTCGAACACCATCGAGCTCTGTAGATTGGGCTTGATCCAGACTAGGCCGTGCTGCTTCAGGTCGAAATCCCTGAGGACCGGCATGAAGTCCACCATCATGTGGTAGATGGCGTGGATGTTCGAGGAGTAGCCCGGGAACAGGATCTCCTCGGTGGCGAGTCCACCGCCGACCTCGTAGCGCCGCTCGACGAGGGCCACCCGGAGGCCCGCGCGGGCCAGATAGGCGGCGGCGATCAAGCCGTTCGGGCCAGCCCCGATGACCACTGCGTCCCAATCGCTGTCCGGAGGAAACTCCTCGAAGAAACTCTGTGGATGCTGATAGCCTTTGAATTCCCTTGTCATCGTATTGCTCTCTCTTCTTTGGCTGGCCTTCTTCCTACACCCGGCCTTCACCCGGGACCGCCGAGATCTTTCCCGCCTCGGGCACGTACCAGGGCGACGCGTACCACCAGTCGCCCGGCTCGACGATTCCATCCTCGATGAGGATGTGCATGAGGTTGTAGCCGACGGCCATCAGGCACAGCCCGCCCGGGTGTGCGGCGGATTGGTGCGCGAGGTACAGACCGTCGATATCGGGAACCCGGTAGCGGGACAGCTCCGGTAGCGGGCGTTCGTTCCACCACTCATCCCGGTCGCAACGAGTGCCGTACCAAGAGCCCCCGAGCATTCCGGTGTTGCGGAACTCCTGCTCCCAGGGGCTGTCGCTGATGATCTCAACGAGATTGTCGTCGTCGAGGTTCTCGACAACGCAGGAGAGGGTCTTGCGCATGTACTCGTTCCACTTCGCTTTGTCCGCTGGGGT
>JAFDFW010000112.1 GCA_019309605.1 Deltaproteobacteria bacterium
TTCCGGTGAGCTCGCCGCTGCGGACGAGGCTCCGCACCGACTCAGCGTGTGCGTGTAGAAACTCCCCGGCTGCTTTCACCGGTACTAGAGGCGGGAGTTGGCTTACTGCGGAGTCAAAAGCGTTTTGTTTCATTCAAAACGTATCTCAGAAAGACTCCCGGTCATGCCGATATGCGCCAAAAAATGTTTTGGCACACTACCTGGCGACGGCACGCAAACGCTTCGGTCCCCCGGACACTGCTTTGACGATGCGGGTAGCGTGCTCCTTGATCCCCAACACGCTTTCCAAGTTCCGCAAAGTCGGGTCAATGCCATGCACTAGGCCGCTGTAGTTTCGCTCCATGACAGCCACCCCGTGCCCCAGTTGCTTTGCTGCCATGTAGGCGCTCGCGCCCCCAAAAATTCCGGGGCTGTTGACTAGGAAAGTGCTGCAAGTCCGGCGCAACGCTTGCCAAGTGAAAGAAGCCGGAGCCCCGTAGTCTTTCCGAAGGCGTTTCAGAGCTCCTTTAGCCTCGTCCTCGGTCACGTCCCACACCTTCCCGCGTCCGCCCGTCCGTAGCTTTTGAGCCGCCATGAGCCGCCGCAGTGCGGGGCTGACACTTAGGCTGACGGTGCGCGGCTTCTTGGTTTTCGAGTGAGCCGCCCGGATCTGAAATTGCCCCGTCGCCTTCCCCGAATGGTCCAGCGCGTCTAGGTCCACGTCCCGCCAGTCTAACCCTACGGCTTCATTCAATCGGCAACCGGTCAGCAACACGAATAGCGCAAAGCCGCTGATCGGCTGATAGCGCGGCGTGCTGCCTTCGGCCTCGCTTTCGGCCTTTTCCTCACGGGTCAGTGCATAGGTCGCGGCGTCGTGGCGCTCGCAAGCTTCTAGGAGTTTGCGCGCCTTTGCGGGGCTCAGAAACCCCCGAAGTTCGGTCGCGGTCTGCTCCTGCTTGATCCGTTTCAGATCCGCATAGTCCAGCCTCGGACACAGGTCCGCGTCAATCCAGTATCCAAGCATCCGTTTGACGGCACGAATCCATTTGTTGAAGGTGCTGGCGCTGTTGGCTTCCGCCAGTAGCCATTCCCGAAAAGCGATCACTTGCCCCCGCGTCAGATCGTCGCAAGTCCGCACGCGGTGCTCGTCGGCCCATCGTAGGAAGCGATCGGTCCCCTCGGCGTAGGTTTCCCGCGTCCGCTCGCGCTTCTTGACTAGGCTTGCATAGAAACGCTTCTCAGCCGCCCGTAGCGGCGTCCCCGTCGCCCGCACGGCCCCGCCTTCCAGTTCCAGCCGCCGCCGCCCTAGGCGCTCCGATTCCCTAACGGCGTAGTCCTCCCGATCGACTATCGTGGTGAGCGTCCGATCCAGCGTCTTGCGTACAATCTTTCCGCTGTCCGGGTCCCGATAGCGCACCCCCCACCAGGTTGCGCCGGATCGCTTCACTTCGCCGGTCTTGGGATCAATGCGCTCGCGTGCGGGTATCGGCTTCACAAGCGTCACGCGAGGGTGTTTTCGTTTCTTCGGCACGGCTTGCTTCTCCAGTGCCAGTACTAGTGCCAGCACTATTGTCCTGTCAACTCGCTGGTTCCCGTTGATTCTGGCAGGCTGCTAGTTGAGCCCTGAAAACCAGTGTTTTCTGCGGCAAGCTTAGTTTTGCAGCGAATTCGCATTGCTCGAAAATGCCCTGTTTCCGGCCTACGGAGCCGGGGGTTGGAGGTTCGAGTCCTCCTGAGTCCGCCAAGGTTGTTCCGGTGAATACGTGACTACCGGCGAATCAAGAAAATAGGTGCTGCTACTGATGCGGCTACCCGATGCGCGCCCGTGGTACGCCCCCCAAGATGCTCGTTCGCGTTCACCAGGCCTTTGCCCCGCACGTGGAAAACCATGCGGGGCCGAGCGTACAAGGCGAATGGTGTTGCGGCGAAGCCAGCTTGGAACGCGAAGCCTACTTTCGACACGTTAGATCACTTTTCTGAATCTCTAACTAAGGGGTTGTACTCGGCTCCCGCAGCGATCCAGGCCACCACCTGCGCTCGATGCTCGTCTGTGACCAGGTCGTTGGACTCGCGACTTCCGATGGGCATCGGTGCGCCGCATGGAGGTTCGAATCCGAACTTGGCCACCAGCAGACTCGCATCGGGATCGCCAGGGATCACACGTGCACTGAAGTCGTTCTCACAAAGGGCGCTTGGGGCCACGTCTACCAATGCGCAGTAGGCCTCTTGTTTGGAGCGGAAGAGCAACCCGCCGTCGCCATCGTTGTGGCAGAAGCCCGCGGCACAGCCCCTGGAACAGAACAGCTCGTCGTAGATAGCGGAGAAGGAGGGATCGTAGGTCGGGTTGATCCAGAGCTCGATCGGCACACCCAAGCAGTCGTCACCCTCGGGTTCCGGCAGGTTGTCGCAGTCCGGCGGAGTGTGCAGAATGTGCTTCGCGCTCGCATCCGCGAGCGCTCCCATGGCTACTGCGGCACTTTCGACCGCGACATACATTGTGGTGAGCGCGTGGTAGCCGGCCTGAATCGCCGCAAGCTCATCATCCAACAGCGGGGTTGCCGTGGAATCCCCGAGCGGATCACAGGATGGGGTCGCCTGGCTCACTGCCATGTCCTCGAAGCGGCCGTCAAAACAACAGACGTGTTGCTCGCGAGCGAAAACCCCCGGGCCAGACAAACGGCCATCGGTCCCAGCGAGCGTCGCCTCGAAGCAAAACTCTGCCGAGTCAAAGCTTCCGATGAGACTCAGGTCATAGTGGGTCTCGGCGCCGCTCTGCTCATCGTATTGGAGACTTGCGGTGATCGTTGGTCCAACGTTGAACGCGAGAGAGCCCGAACGGCCATCGCCGCCGCGCGAAATCGAATCCTCACCTGAGGCTCCGAAGTCGATCTGTTGGGCCCCGTCTGAGCTCGCAAGGAACCCCTGAATTTGCGTGATATCGAACGAGCCTAGCTCCGCGCGTGGGTCGGGGCTTGCATCGCCTTCCGCGCGAATGATATCGACGCCATCGACCCGCAGCATCGCGGTCACGTGCGCCTCCTCCGAGTCTCCCGCGCAGCTCAGGAATAGGCTCCCGATGAGGGTTTCGGTATCGGGGGTGTCATCTGCGATTTCGTAGACGCTGAAGCTCACCGAGCCGTCGGGCTCGGCGCGATCACTGGTTGGCTCGTAGGCGTTGGTCGCTTCGTTGTAGGCGAATTGCATGCCGTCGACGGACCCCAGCGCGCACGGCGGATCGTCGCCGTCTTTGTTTGTAGCGGCGGGAACCGACGTCTGCATCGCGTCCGCGAGGGCCGGACCGACATGCGACACAGTGAAGCGTACTCCGTCAATGAGCGATCGGTTCTTGCCGATGATCTCGACGGCCAAGCTATCGATGCCACTGAGCACGCTCCCAATTGGTGTGCCCCTGTCTCCGCCGCCACCGGTTCCGCCAGCGCCTCCGTCACCTGCCGTGCCGCCGACGCCTTGGTCGCCGGAGCTGCCGTTGGTACACCCGACGGCAAACGACAGCCCAAGCATCAAAGCTGTGGCGGTCCTGACCGTATTCGCTTGTGCCTTCGTCATGCCGCCCTCCTGAGCTACGGGTCAGGGCCCAGCGTGATTCCAGTCAGCAACCAGTTTCCGCGAATGATCTCGGTCGGGTTGCTGCCGTCGAGGTTGGCGGTGCCGACAGCGCCGGTGACGATGCCAGTGTAGTACATCTTGCCGGCCCCGAGGTCGAGCGTGAGACCGATCGCTTCGCCGACGTCCCTGACGAGGATCTCGCGGTCGTCTCGCGTCGCAGCGCTCGCGCCCAAAGGTAGCGCCATTGGCGCCCGGCTCACGGTGTCGTCCCCGCGGTCGGTCCAGTAGAGCATGTCCTCATCGACGTCGAGGTCGAGGTCGATCGGTTCGAGCAATCCTTCGAACAGCACTTCGATGTCGCTGCGGTTCGTGCTGTCTTCGCCGTTGGGCATGTCGAAGCTCGCACGTTTGATCGCACCCACCCCGCCTTCGGTGGGACCCTTCTGGGACCAGTAGAACTGCCTGGCCGCGACGTCGAGGGCCATGCCCACGGCATGGTTGGCGAGGTCGCTTCGGGCGGCGTCTCCGGTGGCTATCGTTACGAGCGTCTCGATGTCCGAGCCGTCGAGGTTCGCGCGCATGACACGCATACCTTCGCGGTCGGACCAGTACAGCTTAGCGTTGACTGGGTCGATGCGGAGCTGCTTCGGGGTATGGGTACCGCCGGGCGGAACGATCGTTGTGATGTTCGTTCCATCGAGTTCGGCGCGCATGACGAAACCGTCGTTGGACGCGGCCACGCCCATGTTCGTCCAGTAGACATGCCGGGCCACGCCATCGACGGCCACGCCATCGGCACCCTGGCTTTCGCCGTCAGCGAAGTCCCGTAGTTCGTTCCCGTCGAGTGTTGTCGACAGCACGCCACCAGCCCAGTTCAGGAAATACAGGTGAGTAGGTGCTTGCGCGCCACCGCTACCACCCGGTCCGCCCGTGGCCGTCCCGCCACAGCCGAGCGCAAGAGTACACCCCACAACCAAGACCATCCAAGGCGATGCAGAACATCGTGCATGTGGGTCGGCCTTAAGGGAATGTGATTGTTTGCTCATAGTCCGTACGCTGTCATGCTGCCAGGCAGCGGTGCGCTTCCGGGGCGATTCAGATGGAAGCCCTGGCCCACGTAGAGCATTCCATTCACTATGGTCAGTCCGCCGCCTCGTCCGTCTGGCATAGGCTCGCTCCACAACAGGTCGCCGGTGTCGGCGTCGTACGCCAGGAGCGTGGAGGTCTCGACGAGGAACCCGGCGTCGCCCGTGTAGATGATGCCGCCCGCGTAGGTGGGCGCCCCGAAGTTCCGCGAACCGTTGTGCGACTTCTGCCACAGGATGCTGCCGTCACCCGCGTTGACGGCCAGCATACTGCTGACCGTGAACAGATCGCCGTGGTTGATGGCGATGTACAATACCCCGTCGTGGTACGCCGCTGGCGCCATGATGCCGCCCAAGGTGCTTCCAAAAATTGTTTTCCCTTCGGGCGTCGTGAAGTTCGTACTCCAGATCCGCTGGCCGGTGTCTCGATCGTGCACATGGTACCAGCCCGCCTTGTCCCCGACCCCCACCACTTCCCGGGAGCCAATGATGAACAAGTTCGGCGTCGCGCCCACGTCCGCATCGATGCCGCCAGTGGCGCTGGTATAGTCGTCATCCTCCGTGAACTGGACGTGCCAGACCAGCTCGCCGGTCATGTAGTCGATGGCGAGCAGCGCGTCGGAATAGGGGCTCACGGGCTGGTAGTACCCGTTGCCGGTCCCGACGTACGCGAGTTTCCGCGTCGTATCGAGTGTGGCCGACGACCAGACCGACACGCCGGCGCCGTACTGCGTACCGTCCGGACCCTTCGTCGTTTCGAATACCCACAGGATCTCGCCACTTTCGATGTCGATGCCGTGTACGTTGCCAAAGAAGTCGTCGAGAATGTCTTCGGGGATGGGCTGGCCGTCGCTCGAGGTTCCGTTGCCACTCACGCCTAGGACGAGGATTCCGTCCGCCACCGAGGGGGAGCCGTAGAGATGCACGTGTTTGCTCGCCCTGACAGGTGTGTTCCATTCTTCGCTTCCGTCCTCGATGTCCAGCTTGACGACGTCACCCTTCCGCAGCGCCACGTACAGATAGCCGTCCGAGAGGAACGGCGTGGATGACACGCCGGGAAGGTCGCCGCCGTAGCTACTGTTGGTCCAGACCTCTTCGCCGGTTACCGCGTCCGCGGCCCTCACCGAGCCGCCCCAGTCGGCCCAGTACGCGACCCCGTCCACCACGAGCGGCGTGGCAGTCATGCCGGGTGCCTCCCAGGTCCATTTCACGGTGAGGTCCGCGACGGTAGCCGGGACGATCACAGTTTCGTTGATGTTGGCGCGGGTGTGTGCGTAGTCCTTGCCGAAGGCAAACCACGTTTCGCCACCGTCACCGCCGCTGCCGGCGGCACCACCATCGCCGCCCGTGTCACCGGAACCACCACTACCACCGGCGGCAGTCGTCTCGTCGCTACAACCACCAATGGGAAGTGCGGTCAACGCGAGGACACAAACCCAATGCAAAACGAGTCGTCCCATCACAAGCTCCCTTCGCGCCTGAGCGCAGCGCAGGGTCCGGTGTCAGCGCACCCGAACGGATGCGAACCAGGGACACTCGGCGGTGTGCGAACGTGTGGCTTCATGGCCACCTCCAGGCGATTGGTTGGACGCTATCAGGGGGTCCTCTTTTTGGGCATACGTAATTGTTCGCCTTCGCCGCGCATTTGGTGGTCGCCAGCTAGGGAGGATGAAACAAGCCTAGGTGCGAAGATCCGAGAAGATCCCACCGACGTTGCCCCGAAGATCCGACCGACGTTGCCCGAAACGAAGCAAGCTGTCCGCGATTCCCATATGTTGTCGTGTGCCGGCGGCCGCCGGCGACTCCTGGCGAACCGCCACGGCGTGGCGAACCCATGCGTCGCGATGCGCGACGAAACGCGGCCATCCTGATGGGCACGGTTCTCGCTTGTGCCCACGGCATGACCCGACGCCGCATCGTTGAACCTGGTATGATCTGGGCCCTGTCCCGTCGCACCACGCGCCGCCACTTCATCCTCAACCCCGACGAAGCACGGCAGATGGAGCGAGCCTATTGGTACTGCCTCGGCCATGCGGCGCAGCTGCACGGCGTGGCC
>JAFDFW010000705.1 GCA_019309605.1 Deltaproteobacteria bacterium
TCAACCACGAGTAATCCCGGTTATTCCCACCCAAGAGATCGTGCTCTCTGTCGCCGGTCAATCTGGCTATCTGTTACCGCGAGGATGGCAACCTCCGAGCGTACAGACGTTGGATAGAACGGGCCGCACATGCTGGGAGCACCGAGGCGAAACTCCAGCTGGCAGAGTGGCAACTGACTCGCCGGACCACCAAGACCCAGAAGAAGCAGGCCATGAAGGCTTTGAGGACACTGGTGCGGGACCTCAACAACGTGGATCCGCGCACATACTACGAAGACGAACTGCCACGTGCGGAGGCTTTGCTGGAACTCGGCAAAGGCCTTGGTTGTTAGCCGCGAAGCAGACCTGCTCCACAGCTTCCCCAGCTGTTGGCACAGCGGCCACGGATCGCCGCAGTGACCGGGAATTTTGTTCCTTCCTCTGATGTTGGCCCCTGTGAAAGGGGGAAGGGCGATGGACCAGACCTGGGTACAATCGCGGCCGCATCTACAGAACTTGGCCGCCAAGATGCAGGCCGTCTTGGAGATGGCCGACGCGCTCTACGCGCGAGGACAGAGGGACGGAGACGCCGTCGACTACGGGGCCTTCGAAGAGGAAGTGAGTCGGGCGACGGCAGAGCTCGAGTGCGCCGTGCACGAGACCGCGCTCAGCGGCCTCAACATCGATGCGCCGTTTGTCCGGGTGTGGGGCAAGACGTATCGCCGGGTCCACAGCAGCGAGCGCAACTTCGGGACCATGGCGGGGACGGCGCGCGTACATCGCACGCTCTATCGCGAAGTGGGTCGCCGCAACGCACCCGTGCTTGACCCCGTTGCCATCCGCGTCGGGGCTGTCGACGGGCGGTGGCTTCCACGGACCGCGCGGGCGATCGGTCATTTGATCGCGCAGGGCACCTCGCGCGAAGCGGCGGTGACGAGCCGGGAGCTCTGTCGGCTTCCGTATTCGCGAAGCACCTTCGAGCGTGTCGGTCACGCCGTCGGTCGGCAGTACCTTCGGCGTCGAGAGCCCGTGGAGAACACGCTCATCGAACGGCTACGGGTGCCCGATGAAGCGCGGTCCATCAGTGTGTCCGTCGATCGTACGGCCGTCCCGATGGAAGAGCCGGTCCCGGCGAGGCCGCGGCCGGTGCGCGCAAAGCTTCCGCCAGGCGTTGCTTCCGAACGCCACGCAGGATCGGGGCTCGATGCACGCACGCGGGCAACGCTCCGCGAGCAAGAGCGGCAGGCCAGGGCCTCGCCTCCGAAGGTCGCCCGCAACTACCGAATGGCGTATTGCGCGACGGTCACGCTTCACGACCGGGAGGGCAAGGCCCTTCACACGATTCGCTATGGACGCATGCCGCCGACTCCGGGCAGCGTCGAGTCGTTCACCCATCGGCAGGTGAAGCGACTGATGGAGGGGCTTCAACGCGACGTTGCAGCTCTCCGAGCGCAGCGTCCCGACTTGCCGGTGGTGCTCCTTGCCGATGGCGCACCGGAGCTCTGGAACCTCTTCGAGGAATACCTGAACGAACGAACACTCGGCATTGCGCCGCGGTCGCTGATCGATGCCTGGCATGCGCTCGAGTATGTGGGCGCAGCGTGCCGCTTGCTCGAAAAGCACGAGTGGGCGTGGCCCGGAAGCTTTCGGCGGATGAAGCGCTGGCTCCTTGAAGAAGAGCACGGTGTGGAGCGTGTGCTCCGTGCACTAGAACGCGGTGGGCTTGAGCGCGTGCAAGACGAGAATGGTCGTCGTCCGGTCGGCGATGCCATTCGATACCTGAGCGCGCGCAAAGATTTGATGCGCTACGCACAAGCAGATCAACACGGGTTTCCGATTGGAAGCGGCGCCGTCGAAGCAACGTGCAAGAGCCTGGTGAGCCAACGCATGAAGCGCTCAGGCTGTCGATGGAAACCCCGAACGGGCGACGAAGTCCTTCAGCTTCGAGCGCTCCAACTCAGCGACCGGTGGGAGCCCGCGATGGACGCGGTGCTTCGACCGCTCCGCAAGCCCGTGCACCGGCTGAATCGCGCCGAAGGGCGTGCCGCAGCAGCGTAGACGCAACTCGGTATTCCTGAACGATTTCCATGGTCTAGCGTGCGAAGGAGGTCACGCTAACGATGGCCGATCTGCGTGCGCAATACGGAATAAATCAATGATTACGAATATTTAGAACCACTCCCGAGAAAAGTTTACATAATATACGTTCTGCGAAATTCGGACGTAGATTGTACGGCCGCGCCAATCGGTAACACTCGGATGGCCCATTAGAAT
>JAFDFW010000706.1 GCA_019309605.1 Deltaproteobacteria bacterium
CTGGGTCATCAGGGAGCTTCCAGTCCTACGCACCGGTTCGTGAAGCCCGAGCCCGCTGGTCTCCTCGAAGACCTGGATCGTCGCCACGTCGTCTTGGATCCGAATCACCTCGCCTAGCAGACGCAGCTCACCCACCTCCACGAGCTCATAGAGCGCGGCATCGCCCAGCGGCTGTGCCTCCGCGATCGCGCCCGCCACTCGGATGATGCGTGCCTCAGTCATTGGAGCTTCACCCGATAGCCAATGGCTCGTCGGAGGATCTCGACGATGTACTCGTGCGCCGTGGTTTCCGTGGTCCAATCGGGCCCGGGCACGGGGATGACGACGGGAAGCGCCGATCGTCGGAGATCTCGTCTAACCTCGTCAGGAAGGTCCTCGTAGAGCGGTTCGTCGATGAGGATGACGCCAGCATTCATGGCATCCACCAAATGAGCGATCTGCCGGGCGGCGTCGGTGCCGTCCGTGGCCTCAAACACCGGCACGCCCGCTAAGGCGAATCCGGCGCTCAACCCGGGACTCGAGATCACCACCAGTTGTTGGCCCTTCATGCGACCACCAGTTCTGCTTGGATCATCGCCGCGGGCGCCCGGAGCGCAACGCCCCAGATGATGCCTCTCAAATTGACGACTTCGGCTCGAAGCTCGATCGCGAAACCAATGATCGGCGCTGCGCCGCTCGGGTCGACCCGCACCGCGCGGTTCTGCCAAGCAATCTGCGCGCGAAGCATCGCACCCTCCAACTGCGCGAGGTCTTCGATCTCGTCGCGCAACGCGCGCGCCAAAGCGGAGCTGCGGAGCTCCCAGGCAAGACGCTTTTCGAGCTGAGGGCGGGTTTCGAGGGTCATGAGCTTCTGGAACACATCCCGAGTGAGCCAGCGCCCGCCTTCAACGAAGGTCATATCGACGATGGCCGGATCCCGCTCGACGAAGTGCAGCAAGGCGGACCAGGTGTTCATCACGTCCACGATTTGCTCGACGTATTCGACCAGTTGGCGCCCGCCTTGGTGAGCGCGTGCCGACGCTCTGCGTGCGAATGCGCGCTGAAGCTCGACTTCGATTTCGAACAGCGACGGATGGGATCCGCTGGCTGCGGCGACGAGAGGGACGCCCAAGGGGTGACCCCACAGGGCCAACATCCGAATCACGTCCGTCGGCGTTGGCTGGCCCGCCAGCGTTAGCAGAGCTCTTTCGGGGAGGCTCCTCGTCGGAACCAGACCCGCCATGCGTACCTCGGTTGCGGTGCCCTGCTGGGCACCGCGTAGGATAGCTTGAATCGAACGTCGATCTTCGTCCTCGAAAATCACGGCCAGGGCAGCTCGCCGATCATCGGTGCACCAGCGATCCAGTATCGCCATTTGGCTGGCGGCGTGTCGCCGGATCGCCCCCTCCAGGCTCATCGCGGTGGCCGGCGCGTCAGAGCGCATATACCCCAGCCCGCTGAGCTCCCTCTGGAGGGCCAAAAGGCTCGTGGCGCGCGCGAGCCGTTCCAAGTCGTTCGCCGGAAGCAGGTGGGTCCGGAGTCCCCGTGCGCGCGTATTGATGTCACCTAGGTACCGCGCCATCGCTAGGATTCCTCCTCGAGGCGCGTGTGGATTTCTATCGCCAGCACCGATGCGAGGCGGTCGATGCGGGTTTCGAGGCGGCCGTCCACGAGAACCAATCCGTCCCCCGCGACGACCACGAACCCCGTGCCGATGCCGGCCTCGATCTCCACCTTCACCTCAGGCCGATCACGAAGCCCCTCTCGTATGGCCCGTTCTAGGCCTGTGGAACAACGCACCACCGCGCCTTCGCTATCGACGAACTGCAGCGCCTCCGTGACCTCGTTACTAAGCGTCGATACGTAGGCTTCGGCCTGAGCGGCATCGGGAAGAAGAGCGCGGGCTCGTTCGAGCACTCGAGCGACCAAGCGCGTCCGTGCGAGGAGGACCGCGCGCATCGCAGCGTGCCTTTCGGCGGCGATTGCAACGCGGGCCTCCGCGCCATACTCGGCTTCCTTGTCCTTCAAGACCTCGCTTCGCCTGTCCCCGATCAACCGATCGGCTTCCGAAGCGAGCCGTTCGGCACCCGCGCGCGCCTCGCCCAGAATGGACTTGGCCGTCCCTTCGGCGCTCCGGCGCAATTCCGTATCGAGGTCGGACGCGGCCATGTGGCTCTCAGCCCCCTCCCTGCATGAGAATCAAAACCGCGACCACGAATCCGAGGATCGCCAGAGTCTCCGGAATTGCGATCAGCAATACGACCGTGACCGTCA
>JAFDFW010000707.1 GCA_019309605.1 Deltaproteobacteria bacterium
CTGACCTCGGGACTGCTTCGCGCGAGAAACGAGTCGTCCAACGGCCGGGGTCAGTTGAGCGTTCGCGCCTGGAAGATGTTGCTCTTGAGGCTCGCCTTGAGCATCGCCTCTAGTGCCGCCTCCGCGTTGTGATCATCTTCCGCGAGCAGGTCGTGTTGCTCCCCCGGATCTTCTTCCAGATCGAACAGCTTTTTCTTTCCGGACAGCATGTCATGCATGAACGCGTGCTTTCCGGATCGAACGCTGCGAATGAAGAAATCGTCGCGATTAGCAAACACTTGATAAATCGAACAGAAGACCGGGCGATCCTCACGAACCTCACCGGGAGAGAGCACCGGGAGCAGTAGACTTTGACCATCAGGACGCATGCTGTTCTGGGGCAGCTGCAGCAACTCTTGCAGTGTCGGCACGATGTCGACCAGCCCGACGGGGTGCGAGACTCGCGCGGGCGCAAAGCCCGGAACTCGCACGATCAACGGAACATGCACCGACTCCACATGGCAAGACGTGGAGTGGAAGCGCTCGCCGTGCTCACCGAACTCCTCGCCGTGATCGGACGTGACGACGAGGATCGTCTCTTCCCACAGCTCTTCATTGCGAAGGTGATCGACGAGGATCTGCAGCATGTTGTCGAATGCGGCGATGCCGCGGTCATACCCGGCCACGGCCTTGTCTCTATGGCCGAACTTGGGCACAGCGTGATCATTGCCGCCCACGTAGGGCTGATGCACGTCGTCAAAGTGCGCAGTCGCGAAGAAAGGCTTGTTTTCACTCCGCGCTGCGGCGATGCCCTTGATGGTGTTGAGAACGGTATACTCGCCGCTGTGCCAACTCTCAGATTTCGGTGCAGTTCGAATCGTTTCGTGCCCAGTGAGCATGCCCGGCAAGCGCCAGCGAACCCTGTAGTTGACGGCAATACTGGTGCTGTAATCCACCTGTGAAGCCACCTGGGCGATGACCACATGCCCCTCCTTGGGCTCGGGGTAGTACTTGCCCTGTCGCCAATCAATCGACGCGGGGTTTCTACCGGAGAACATGCTCGGCGCGCTCAGGGACGTATTGGACGATTGACTGTACGCATTGTCGAACACCCAGGCCTCCTTGGCCAAATTCGACAGAAAAGGCGTGGTCTCTCGCTCGTAGCCGTACAGAGACATGCTCTTGGCGCGCAGCGCATCCACCATCACCCACAACACGTTGTAGGGTCGTTGCTGCTGGGGGGTGAGCTTGCCGTAGTAGGTCCGGATCGCGCTCGGGTCCTCCTGCTCCCCAGCATCTTCGCCGTCGCAGTCTTCGTCGATCGAGTTCGCGGGAACGTCCCTCGCCGCCGGTGAGCGCGACGCGTCCAGCGGCGCGCAGTCCCCACCCCCAAACAATGAGGACGAACCGTCCCGGTCCAGATCAGTTGATTTCTGCAGAGTGCCAACGGCAAAAGGCAACACGCTTGCGTTCGCGGTAAGGGCAATGCCCTCGTCCCAGCGATCCAGGTGAAGAGCTCCAGCCAACGCTAGCAACAGGGCACCCCCGCAGGTAAGCCACCTGCCCCAGCTTGGCACCTTGGCCAATGCAGACCAGCCGCTGAGATCCGACAGCACGCGCTCGAGCAAACCGACCGCCACTACCAACAGGGCAGCACCGGAAGCCAAACCAAGCACGCCCAAGCTCCTTCCATAGAGCCAGAAAGGGGGCAGCAAGAGCAAGCACGCCGGGCCAAAGGCATACAGAAACCATTGAGCGGAGCGCTGCGGCGGAAACGGCAACCCCAAGCGGCGATCTAAGAACCCGAAGGCACGCAACAGCAGCGGCCGCAGCATCGCTTGGAGCAGTACGGCCGCGCACACCAAAAAGCCCACGAAGCCGACGAGCAGTGCCGTACGCAAGGACGCGACTTGAATGCGCGAGGAAGCGCTGAGCCAAGCGTGAAATGCCGCGGTCACCAGAAGCACAGCGGCGATGGTCGCTCCTACCGCGCTGTGAAACGCCACCACCCGATTGCGATCTCCGCTGCGATCTCGATCGGTAAGGCTCGACCAGCGGCGCTGCCAGCCAAACCTTGCAGCTCCACGGACCAGGCCCCACTGAGCAACGCCCAGCAGCACCCCGAGCGCCGCTGCGACAAGACCGACAGCCCCTGCCGCCGCCCATGCGCCTTGAAACGCGGACAGCCCCAAACCGCGTGCGCTCACAAGACCATCAATAGCGCCAACGATGAGCCCCACCAACAAAGCAAACAGAGCAGTCCGCGCG
>JAFDFW010000708.1 GCA_019309605.1 Deltaproteobacteria bacterium
CTCCTGACCCTGGTCTTCGCTCTTTCGCTGGCGCTCGATGTCCTCGACACCGATCTAGACATGCAAGCGGAGTACGGGGCGCGCTTCGTCAAGTCGGGACGCTGGGTCCTGCTTGCAGGCGTGGCTGTCGGCTATGCCCTGAGCCTCGCTCGGCGTCCGGATCCTCTGGTGATCGATATCCTCACCGCTGCGCTCGCCGGATTCATGATGTTTCACACATTCAAGGGGCAGTTTGCGTCAGTCCGTAACAGAAAATTTCCGGCGTTCGTGGTCGGGCTTCTCACGTTTTGGGGGTTGCACGTGTTGCTGGGCGCCGTGGACTGAGCCGCCGTTCTTCTCACTGCTTCTTCGGAACCTGTTCTTCGTATAGGTCGCCGACGCCTTGGCGTTCGTAGTAGGCCTTGATCGTGTCTTCCATTTCTAGGATGCCGTCGACGAGCCATGGCGGGAGTTCTTCCCGGTCACCGGTTGGGGGAACCGTGCCGTAGGGCGACTTCGCTGGCCAGACCGCCTCCTGGGCGACTACCTCGCGAACCTTGATCTCGTCGTCGGTGACGTTCCAGACCAGCAGATCCTTCGCGAGCGTGAGAGGACCGTCGTAGGTGCTCCGTATCTCGTCGTACATGTCCTGCCAGGTGTTCTCGTCGTTGAAGAAGTGATAGGCGATGGCCATTCGTGGCTCGACCATGCTGAACACCTTGCCCGCTGCGGCCGGTGGCGTGTGAACGCGTGACGACACCAGCGCCGAGTTTGCGCGATCCCATCCCTGCAGATCGATGTTCTGCCGGATCGTCCCAAACGTTTCGTGGATCACGATATCAGCACCGTTGGCGTGCTCGATGAACCACTGGTTCGGGAAGGTGTCGCTCGAAAAGACAAACTTGCGGTTCTTCCATTCGAGGGAGAAGCTCACCGGCCCTGCAATGATGTGGATTGCAGGCCAGGCGGAGATCTTCACGCCGTTCTCGTCGTAGACCACGGAGAACTCGTCGTGCGGGAACTCAGTGACTTCGATCTGCCCTGCCACCGTGGGGAGCCGGCCAGAGCGCGTGGCGATATCCCAGGCATAGGATTTGATCTGTTGGTCGACGAAGTTCTTCGTTCCCCAGTCGGGATGGTCGGCGGGTGCGTCCGGTCCCCAGATTCGTGGCGCCTTCTGCCGGCCTCCGACCCAGCCTCCGATGTGCCATGCAGCGAAATCACCGACGTGATCCGAGTGGAGATGGCCGACGAACACCTTGTTCACGAGATCGTACGGGATTTCCAGCACCGACAGGTTGGAGACCGACCCCGTCCCGAGATCGAACAGGAACTTGTCGCCGTTCCCTAATTCCACCAACCAGCAAGCCGACGCCTGCGACTTCCGCTGGTTCGGCATGCCTGTTCCAAGCGAGATGACGCGCATCTCGTTCTTCCCGAGCTTCTCGGTATTCGGGTAGTAGGTCTTCCGGCCTTCCTCGTCCGCCGACACGTCAGTCGCCAGGTCGGGCTGTTGGCCGCTATCGCCTCGGTGCCAACCATACGCATAGGCCGCGACCGCGAGCAGGAGAGCGGCGCCGATGGCGACTGTCTTATTGATACCTTGCATCCTTGGATCCTCCTTGGTCACTTCACCGGGTTGGGAACGTCAAGCACGCCGTTGTCCTTCTTGTACTCGTTCCAGAGGGCGACCATTTCTTCGAGCTTCTCTGGCTGCTCGGCGCTGAGGTCGCGGAGCTCTGCCGGATCCTTGGAAAGGTCGAAGAGCTCCCAGTTGCCGGTGCCAAGCGGCTTGGGCAGCCAGACGATCTTCGAGTCCCCATCGAAGAAGGCTTTGAAGCTGAAGAGCTCGTAGCCGACTCTGCTGGCGCCTGCGTAGGCGGTCTCGCTCTTCCCCTCGAAGAGGTCCAGCACCGACTGGCCCTGCATTGGTAGAACCTTGCGACCGTCGATGGCGTCAGGCTTCGCGGTGCCCGCGACGTCGAGGAGGGTCGGCATGATGTCTCGAACGTGAACGAACGAGTGGTTCATGGCGCCAGGCTCCACAGGCTTGCCCGGCACCTTGACCAACAACGGCGCCTTGATGCCCCCTTCGGTCGTATAGGCCTTGAACATGCGGCTTGGTGACATGCTGGCCTGAGCCCAGCCCGGACCCATCTCGATGTAGGAGCCCGGAAGACCACGATTGACGAGGCTGTTGTCGAACGAGCCCAGGTACTCCTCGGTCTGACCAGGATACGCCGTGGGCAAAGATCCGTTGGCGCCG
>JAFDFW010000709.1 GCA_019309605.1 Deltaproteobacteria bacterium
TGGGGGAGCCTATGTGATCGCCGTCGTGAGCGTCGGTTCGATCTTTGCAATCCTTCAGGCGAAGCTCATGAAGAGCAGGCGCCCGGCGACGTAGAGCACGAGCACCGCGGTGAGACGTTTGACGATGCGCCCTGGGAGCGCGTGCGTGCTGAGTCGGCTGCCGAGCTGACCGCCGACCAGGACCGCAACGCCCAGCCAGGCGTAGTCGGTGAGTTGCTCGAGGTGCGCGGTCGTGCCGTGTTTCATGGTTTGGCCCAAGAGCCCCGCCATCGAGTTGACCATGATGAAGAAGCTGGATGTGGCGGCAATGCGCTTTGGATCTGCGAGGCGGAGCAGATGCAAGCAGGGAGCCAAGAAGATGCCTCCACCGATTCCGACCATGCCGGAGACAAAACCGATCGCGCCCCCCACGGGTAGACCCACGAACCAGTTAACCAACGGCGACCCTGGCGGAGAGGCCTTTGATTCGGACGGCTGAAACCACATCGCGACGCCGGCTGCCAGCAACGAGAGCCCGAGGAACATGAGGAACGTCTCCCGTTGAATCGGAACGGTTCCACCGAACCAGGCCAACGGAATGGAAAGCGCGATGAAGGGGAGGGCGAACCTCAGCTTCAGGTCGCCCGCGCGCCGGTATTGCCAGACGCCACCCGTGACGACGATGAGATTGCAAGCGAGCGCGACGGACGGGAGGAGGCGATAGTCCGTGTCCGCGAGAACCAAGAGCGCGTTGTAGGTCGAGCCTCCTCCGAAACCGACCGACGCATAGAGAACTGCGGTCACGAAGAAGAGAAGGGCGAGCATCGGCATCGACGCGCTAGTTACGGCACACGGCTTTGGATCGCAACCGAGGCGTCAGCGGGCGCGCCGGTCAGCGCACCGTGACGACGTCGTAGCCACCGCGACCGGTCGCAGGTCGCCCGGGATTCGCCCGCCAAAGCAATTGGTGACGATCGCGACACCGAGCTCTCTTTCGGGGTCGGCCCACGCGCCGGAGCCGCCGAACCCGAAGTGACCGAATGCGTGCGGGTTTGGGATTCCAAGGTCGATACGACGCTTGCCGAGCGAGAGACGCCAGCCGAGTGAGGGCGGCCGCATGTAGCCAACCTTGAAGCGAAGGGGGAACGGGATGACACGTCCGATCCGCGGGTTCTGGTCCTCGGCCGCCTCCGCGAGCGCCGCGGCTGACAACAAACGCACACCGTCGAGCGTGCCCCCGAGGCTCAACGCGCCATAGAGGCGCGCCAGCGAGCGGGCGTTGAAGACCCCGTTGCCCGAGGGGATGACCGAGGTCAGCCACCTTGGGTCGCCAAGCACCTGTCCGAGGCCTGGCGGAATCATCGCGTCCACGGCCTGCCCGAGCGCTGAGCTCCTCCGCGCCGTGGTAGAGGCGGTTCGGCGAACTTTGGCTCGGACGCTGCGCGGTCTTCCTTGGAGGATCTTCCGCGGGATCAAGGGAGCCAAAAACTCGGCGACACGCGGGAGCTCACTCTCGGGCAGGCCCATGTAGAGCCCGTCGAGGTCGAGTGGGTCGGCGAGGTTCTGCTTGATCAGCTCGGGGAAGAGCTGCCCGGTGGCCCGCTGAAGCACCTCACCGATGATCCAACCGCCCGTCCATGCGTGGTAGCCGAAGTTGGTGTCGGGTTTGTGCACCGGCCACATGTCCTCGACCAGGCGAACCATGTGGTCCCAGTCGAACATCTCCTCGGATGAATCGATGATGCGCGCGATCGAATAGAGGCCGGCCCGGTGCGAGGCTGCTTGTCGTAGTGTGATGGCGCCTTTGCCATGCTTGCCGAACTCCGGCCAGTACTTCGCAACCGGCGCATCGAGATCCACCACATCGCGATCAGCCATCTGGTGGAGCAGCGTGGCCATGACCCCTTTGCCCGTGGACATGCTCAGGGCAAGAGTGTCCGGCTCGAAGGGGTTGCCAGCCCGGTCGCGTGTGCCGCAAGCGAGGTCAGCAACGAGCTCCCCGCGGTGATACACGGCGATCGCCGTTCCGCCTGGCCCATGCATCGGCGTGCACCACCTTAGCGTGTCCCGCAACGGACGGAAGTCTGGATGGCTGTACCCGCGGACGTGCATGTTCCTAGGCGATGACCTCGATATCCTGGAGAAACCGCAGCGCTCGGTCGGTCACGCGACCCTTGTCGAAGTAAAGGATGTGCCCGCCGCAACTCCAATATGCCTCAGGCCGTCCGAAGTGCTCCCAGAGCGCTTCGGTATGAACCGCAGGGACTCGTTCTTTGGGGATCCGAAGTGTGTGGGACAGCGGCGTGAAGGGACCGAGAATTTTTCGAAGCTCCCGGATCATCATCGCGGGCTCGTCGAGAGCCTCCTCGAAGAAGGAGCGCGTCGGCCAGCTCATGACCAAATCCGCAATGCTCACGACCGGCGCAACGCTGACGATGAAGTCCGTTCGGGGTTCGAGAGATGCCAGCATCGAGGCGTGAAAGCCGCCCCAGCTATACCCCATGAT
>JAFDFW010000113.1 GCA_019309605.1 Deltaproteobacteria bacterium
ATCGAACCCACTGAGCAGCGCGGCCCCGTGGAGGCCGATGTAGCCGCCGACATCGAAGTCGCCGATCCGGGTCTACTCCTCAAGCTCACTGGCCCCGGTGGCTCGAACTTGCGCATCCTCGAGGCCGAGCTCGGGGTGTCGATGGGTTTGCGTGGTTCCACCATTCACATCCAGGGCCCCAACCGCGATGTTGAGCTCATGGAGCGTGTGCTTCACGAGCTCATCGATGCGCTGCAGTTCCGCGAGCTCAACCCCGTCGAGATGGCGCGCGCCGCGAGGACACTTCGCACCCATCCCCAGATGAGGCTTCGCGCGCTGCTGGACGATGTCGTGCTGACGACCTCCAACCGTCGAATCGTTTCCCCCAAGGGCGTCGCCCAGCAGACGTATATCCAGGCGATGCGTGTCCACGACATCGTCTTCGGCATCGGACCGGCCGGCACCGGCAAGACGTACCTCGCCATGGCGATGGCGATTCGAGCGCTCCAGGAACGGCAGGTCAAACGCATCATTCTGACGCGTCCGGCAGTCGAGGCCGGCGAGCGGCTTGGCTTCCTACCTGGTGACCTGGCCGAGAAGATCAATCCCTACCTGCGGCCGCTCTACGACGCGCTGCACGACATGATGGACCCTGCCCGGGTTTCGGCCCTGATCGAGCGGGGCACCATTGAGGTTGCCCCTCTGGCCTTCATGCGCGGCCGGACACTGAATGACAGCTTCGTCGTCCTCGATGAGGCACAAAATACGACGCCGGAGCAGATGAAGATGTTTCTGACGCGGCTCGGGTTCGATTCGAAGACGGTCATCACCGGCGATGTGACCCAGGTCGATCTCCCTGGCGGGGCGCGGAGCGGGCTTCGTCACGCCGAAAAAGTGCTCTCGAAGATCCAAGGTATCGAGTTCATCTACTTCTCACATACCGACGTGGTTCGGCATCCGTTGGTGCAGGAAATCGTCCAGGCCTATGACGTCCATGAATCAGGCTCTTCCAACGGTGACATCTAAGCGTCGCCTGGTATGCTAGCCGGCACATGACGGATCGAATCTACGACGGCGCGCTAGACCTGATCGGCCACACCCCTTTGGTGCGGCTCGCACGAATCACCGGTGATAAGGGCGCCGAGGTCTGCGGCAAGCTCGAATCAAACAACGTGGCCGGTTCGGTGAAAGACCGCCCCGCGCTTTCGATGATTCTCGCCGCCGAAGAGTCTGGCGAGCTCGTCCAGGAGTCGACCGTCATCGAGGCGACCAGTGGCAACACGGGCATCAGTCTTGCGATGATCTGCGCCGTGCGTGGGTATCGCTGCGTCATCGTAATGCCTGAAGACATGAGCGTTGCGCGACGTCACTTGCTGAAGGCGTACGGCGTCGAAGTGGTATTGACGGCGGCCGAGGACGGCATGGCTGGCGCGGTCGAGCAGGCCGAACGTCTCTTGCAGACGACGCCCGGCGCACTGATGTGCGGTCAGTTCGAAAACCCTGCCAATGCTCAAAGAGCGCAACCCGAACGTTCGGGTGTTCGCCGTCGAGCCACGGGCGAGCGCCATATTGTCGGGCGGCAAGCCAGGGCTGCACGGCATTCAAGGTCTCGGCGCGGGGTTCATCCCGGCCGTGCTCGACACCGACCTCATCGACGAGGTGATCACCGTCACCGACCTCGCCGCGGAACGCATGACAAAGCGTCTCGCTCGCGAAGAGGGCTTGCTGCTGGGGCCGTCTTCCGGAGCGAACGTCCACGCCGCGCTCGAGGTGTCGCGTCGGATGCAGGCCGGAGAGCGAGTCGTTACCATTCTGTGCGATGGCGGCGAGCGCTACCTCTGCTGATTGCGCATGGCGGACCTCGTCAAAGTCTCGCGGGCATTGAGCGGCGCGGTGTCGAAACTCGAGTTCGGCGAGCCGGTGACCCACGTCTACAACCCACTGGAGTACGCGAAGCGCCCCCATGAACTCTACCTGAGCCGCTTCGGCGCGAGCCCCAAAGAGGCCGTGTTCGTTGGCATGAACCCCGGACCGTTCGGGATGGGGCAGACCGGCGTGCCGTTCGGCGACGTCGGCTTCGTTCGCGATTGGATGGGCATCGAAGCGCCCGTTGCCCGTCCACGCGACGAGCATCCGAAGCGTCCCGTGCTCGGTTTCGACTGCGAGCGATCCGAAGTCAGCGGCTCGCGGCTTTGGGGATGGGCGAAGGAACGCTTTGGCACGCCGGAGAGCTTCTTTTCCCGATTCTTCGTCATCAACTATTGCCCGCTGCTCTTCATGGAATCGACCGGTCGCAATCGAACTCCGGACAAGCTGCCGGCCGATGAGCGCGTCGCGCTTCTGTCTGCATGCGACAAAGCCTTGCGTGCTGCAGTCGAGGCCCTCGACCCGAAGCTCGTGGTGGGCGTGGGCGCTTGGGCGACGAAGCGGGCGCTTGCGGCGATCGGCGGCGACGGCCCAGCGATTGGCTCCGTCCTGCATCCGAGTCCCGCTAGCCCGAAGGCAAATCGCGGTTGGGCGCCACAGGCCGAGAGCGATTTGCGCGGATTGGGCATCCAGTTATAAGCACGCCGGGCGCGCGCATGCGGTATGCTTCGTGCCGGGGGTCGAGCCGATGCCGAAGAAAGTCGTCCAAGTTGCGGCCATCATGGCGCTCAGTCTGCTCGGGCCGCTGGGGCTACTGGCCGTGGGCTGCGGCCACGAGTCCGCCGCCACGCAGCAGGTACGAAGCGCCGCGGCGGTCGATCTCGACTGCGACGCATCGATGATCGAGTTCGTCGGCGACGAAGCCATGGTGAAACGGGTAAGCGGTTGCGGACGGACGCTGACCTACATGTCCAAGTGCAATCCGACGGCGGGCGGCGGCCAAGACTGCCGCTGGAAGCCCGTCCGAGACGACAGCAACAAGCTCAATTAGCCCCCGTCGGGCTGCAACGTGAGCATTTGCTGTCGCAGTTCGGCGATGCCGGGGTTATTCGAATCAAACTTGCTCGCTCGTTCCAGAGCCGCCGCGGCCTCGGCGAGATCGCCGCGCTCGAGGGCGGAGCGCGCTCGCCCGAGCTCATCTTTGGCGGCCTCTTCGCGCTCGTGCGGGGAGAGGGAGTTGGGGCCAGCGTCAGCGCCGGTGCCAGCGTCAGTGCCAGCGTCAGTGCCAGCGTCAGCGTCAGTGCCGGTGATCCTGGGGTTGCAGTTTTCCACAGCGACCCAGAGGGCGAGCAGGATTCCGAGGGTCAATGTCATCACGAACGGGAGGCTCTTGCGCTTGCGTCGTGTCTTGGCTGGGCGGCGCCCGTCGTAGCTTTCCTTGAGGGCGGACACGAAGGTGCGCGCGCTTGCGTAGCGGTCAGATGGATTCTTGCGGAGCGCTCTGAGGATTGCGGCGTCGACGGTCGTTGAAATGGCGGCGCCCCGATTCGCTTCGCTGGGTGGCACCGGGTCGATGTTCATCACCTGATGTGCGACCGCCATCGCCTCGGCGCCGGGAAACGCACGTTCGCCACATGCGGCCTCGTAGATGACTGCGCCGAACGAGAACAGATCACTCTGTTCACTGTACTCGCCGCTGCGGAGAGTTTCCGGGGCTGCGTAGCACGGCGTGCCCAGGAACTGCCCTTCCTTGGTGAGGTCTGCGTTCGGTACGCGGGCGATGCCGAAGTCCGCGAGCTTTACCTGCCCATTGTCGGTGATCAACAGATTCTCGGGCTTGATGTCCCGATGGATCACTCCGGCGAGGTGCGCGGTCGCGAGCGCATCGGCAACGTGTTGGGCCAGGTCGAGCAACGTGTCGCGGGAGAGGGGACCTCCCTTCCTGAGCTCTTGCTTGAGGGTGTGTCCGCGAACGTATTCGAACACGAGATACGGGCCGACCTTCGGGTCGTCGCCGACATCGAATATCTGAACGATATTAGGGTGATGCAGGCGCGCGGCGGCGCGAGCTTCGTTTTGAAAGCGGCTGAGAAACACCTCGCGCATCTCCGCATCGAGAGCGAGGTCACGCAGAGTTTTCACCGCCACCGGCCGGTCTAGCTCCGCATCGTGTGCCAGATACACGTTTCCCATCGAACCCGACCCGAGGAGTCGGTCGATTCGGTAGCGCCCGATCTGTTGTGGCAGTTCTTCCATGACTAGAGACGATGGAGTTTCAGTGTGTTGGTGCGTCCCGACGTGGGCCACCCTACAACCATTGCGAACGCTTCCCCTCTTTGGCAGAGCTTCTCACGCACGAGCAGCGAGGTTGCGATTCGTAGTGTTTCCTCGAGCGATTCGGGGGGGACTTCGAGGCACGGGATCACGCCCCACTCCAGGGATAGCCGTCGCGCGACGCGCACGTCGCTGGTGACGGCCAAGATCGGCGCACGCGGCCGATGCTCTGCCAGCAAGCCTGCCGAACGGCCGTCTTGCGTGAACACCACGACGGCCTTGAGCGGCAGGTGCGTCGTCAACACCGCAGCAGCCCGCGCTGCCGCGTTCGAAAACGGCCAGTCTTCGTCGCCGACGTTCTTGAGCTTCCTGAACTCTCGCGCGAGATCCTCGACGTAGTCCGACTCCACCTCCCGAATGATCGCGTCCATCATCTCGAGGGTCTGAACCGGGTAGCGGCCCGCCGCCGTTTCGCCACTCAGCATGACCGCGTCGGTTCCGTCCATCACGGCGTTCGCGACATCCGCCGCCTCAGCACGCGTCGGCCGCGGGTTGCGGATCATCGAATCCAGCATTTGTGTCGCCGTAATCACCACTTTGCCGCGCGCGTTGGTCTCCCGGATGATCCGTTTTTGGATCAGGGGCACTTTCTCGGCGCCGAGCTCCACACCGAGGTCTCCGCGGGCGATCATGATCCCGTCGGCGACGTCGACGATCTCGGCGAGCGCAGACATCGCTTCGGGGCGCTCGATCTTGGCAATGACGGGCACATCCCCAGCCAGGGCCTTGGCCTCTCTCACGTCGTCGGCTGAACGGACGAAGGATAGGGCGATGTAATCCGCCTCGAGGACGGAGATCGCGAAAGCCAAGTCGCTGCGGTCTTTGTCGCTCATTGCGGGCGCGCTG
Source organism: Deltaproteobacteria bacterium (assembly GCA_019309605.1). GTDB lineage: Bacteria > Myxococcota_A > Polyangia > Polyangiales > Houyiibacteriaceae > SG8-38. Next base: position 5,026 of record JAFDFW010000113.1, read on the forward strand.
ATCGAGACACCGGGCAGATTGAGGCCCTTGTTGTCGGAGAGCGGCCCGCCGTCTTCGACGACCGTGTGGACGGTGTCGTCTTCGACACTGTCGACGCGCAGCCGTATCAGGCCGTCGTCGAGCGCCACTGTATCGCCCGGTTTCACGTCGGTTGCGAGCGAAGCGTATGTCACCGAGACGAGCTCTTGGTTGCCTTCCATGTTCGCCGTCGTGAGAGCGAACCGGTCCCCGGGCGAGAGTTCGATCGGACCCTTGGCAAATCGGCCGATGCGCATCTTCGGCCCCTGCATGTCCGCCAAGATGGCCATTGGCAGCCGTGCTTCGCCCGCGGCCTCACGAACCAACTTGGCGACTGCCGCATGTGACTCGTGATCGCCGTGCGAGAAGTTGAGGCGCGCACAGTTCATGCCGGCCCGGACGAGCTCGCTGATCTTAGCTTTAGTGTCGCTGGCGGGCCCGAGCGTGCAGACGATTTTGGTGCGTCTCACAGGGCGGTTGTAGCCGGGTTCCATGCGCCCGCCAAACTACCTGTCGCGGTACCTGGGCGGCTCCCACTCGCTGAGTTTCGACTTGAAACCCAAGCGCACGACAAACGTCGTGTAGAGCGTCCATTGCGTGCGATCCGTAGTGGGCTGCGTGTTGCGATAGGATGGGTCCGTGTTCACGTAGCGGGTCCCAATGCGAAGCCAAAGCCCTCGCACCGTGGTGAGAGGCCGGTACAACGGGATGCCGAATCCAAAGCCCACGCCGAGCCCGGTGCTTCGGTTGCCGTCGAGCATGAACGCCGGCCCGATCTCGAGGAAGATCGATTGCAGCAACAGGTCGGCGAACTCGTTCCACGTTTGCTTGTAGAGAAAGAAGAGCGCAGGGAAGAGGGGGCGGAGGTCGACCCCGAGGAACAAATGCTGGCCGGAGTCGGGGCCCCATCGACCCGAGAGCACCACGCCGGCTACGTCTGCCACTAAGAACCGGGCTTCCCCGACCACGTTGGGGTCGGCTTTTCCGTTGAGCCACGTCCCGCCCGGCCCTGCGCCGAACGAGAGCGTCAGCCCGCGATCCCAGCGGCCATAGAGCCCGTCTCCCTGGCGTTGTGCGCTTGCAGAAGCGCCAAACGCCGAGAGGAACAGGATCGAGCCGACGATCACCCCTAGACGGGCGCCTCGTGTCATGATTTCCCCATGCACCGGCCCGCGTGGCGGGTCAAGAGATTGAGGCTGTAGACTATATCCATGGGGCGTCCGTTCGGCTTGGGGCTTCGAAGCCAACTCATGCTTGCGCTGCTCGTAGCGTTTGGTGCGGCATTCGTGCTGCTGAGCCTCGTGACGGCGCGGCTCGACGAGCGTGAGAACGTCGAAGAACAGCGTACGCGCGCCGCCGTGCTGGCCCAGGCCCTCGCGTTGGGCGTCGGCTCCCGAGGTGAGGAGCTGAGCGAGGAGTCGATCGCTAGCATGGTCGGTGAGGGGATAGTCGAAGGTGTCGAGATCCACGGCGACGAAGACTCGCTGAGGACCTGGGGCGAAATCCATGGCGACCCCGACGCAACGCTGACGACAGCAAGCGGTGTGGAGCTGCGCGTCTGGGTGCCGGCGAGCGGAAGTAGCGACGCCGCTCGGCGAAGCTTGTTTCTGTTCTATCTCGGTCTGACCGCCGCCACCGTGCTGCTGTTGAGCTACGTGTTGCTGACCTATTTCATCGTGCGCCCGATCGATCGACTGCGACTGGCTTCCGAGCGCCTCGCGGCTGGCCGACTGAGCACCAGTGCTCCCGTTCAAGGTGCTGCCGAGGTGGCGCGTCTTGCGGCCACATTCAACGAGATGGCCGCGCTGATTCGGCAGGACCGTGCGGCACTTCAGGATAGGCTCGAAGAGCTCGAGCGCACCACCGCGGAGCTCACGACCGCGCAGGAGCAATTGGTTCGGAGTGCGCGATTGGCGGCCGTAGGCCGACTATCGGCCGGCGTTGCTCACGAGATCGGGAATCCCCTCGCCGCGATCCGCGGCTTGCTCGACCTGATGCAAACGGGGGACCTAGGTCCCGACGAAGAAAAGGAGTTCGTGGGCCGCATTCAGAGCGAGGCTGAGCGAATCCACCACACGATCCGCGACTTGCTGGATTTCTCGAGGAACGAGCCCGCTCAAGAGGGACGCCTCGAAAGCTCAGCCAACCTGTCGGAGGTTGTGTCCGACACCATCAAGCTCATCGACCGCCAAACCCGTTTCCGCGGCATCGACCTCGTGCTCAGCCTCGAAGACGAGCTGCCGCGCGTTCGTGGCGACCACGAACGATTGCGCCAGTTGCTACTGAACCTGCTCTTCAACGCTGCCGATGCGCTTGGCGGCAAGGGTCGGATCGACGTGCGCACGGCGAACGGAACCGGCGTCGTGCGGCTGATCGTCGAGGACGATGGGCCCGGGATCGATGGGGACATTCTCCGGCAGGTGTTTGATCCGTTCGTGACGACGAAGGCGCCAGGGCAGGGGACTGGGCTTGGGCTTGCGGTTTGTCACACCATCGTCGAGGGCCTCGGGGGTTCGATCGAGGCGGCGAATCGGGAGCAGGGCGGGGCGGCGTTTGAGGTTCGGTTGAGGGCTGCGACTTAGCGGCGGCTGTGGCAGTGTCAGTGACAGTGCTAGCGCCAGCGCCAGTGCCAGCGCCAGTGCCAGCGGCAGTGTCAGCGCCAGTGTCAGCGTCGGTGTCGGCGTCAGCGCCAGTGTCAGCGCCAGTGCCAGCGTCGGTGTCGGTGTCGGTGCCAGCGCCAGTGTCGGTGTCAGCGTCAGTGTCCTTGTGACGTGACTTGGTTATCGTGATCTCCTTTTTTCGCGTGTGAGTGGGGGCGGGCTTCGCCCTTTCGGGGAACCCCACTCACACGCGAAAAAAGGAGATCAC